>NZ_JAYSCO010000029.1:0-35035 GCF_041914865.1 Pseudoduganella sp.
GCTGAGACGTTTAGATTAGCGGCCTAAATTGAGCAGGATCCGCTGGGTCATTACATTGATGCCGTTTGGTTTGTTAGCTGTTTTGTTCCGATGCCAAAAATAATCCCGCTCGATGGCGGGATTATTTTTGACATTCGGCCTGAATTTTTACCTCAACCGTTGGCTACTTTTCAGAGGTTACCTTGGTGGCTTTCTTCCGTTCCTTTATACGCTTGGCATTTACCCAGCCGTCCAACAACTTGTCATCATCCCGTTTGAACCGGAATTGGAAGTCGATGAAGTTGATGCCCCAGGAAATCTTGTCCAAGCAGGACTTAATATATTCCAAGGAGTAAGGCTTGCCGTAAACGGTTTGCGTGATGTCCCCGCTCATACTGTGACCGAGTATCCGCTTCCGCAAGGGCAGGTCATATTCCATATCGACCATTGCCGCGCCAATGGTCTTGCGTAGGCTGTGGAAATTCTTTTGTGTCTCGTTGACCTCGATCAGTTCCTTCTTGTATTGCGTCCAGTTGTAGCCGATATTTTTAGCAAAACCATTCGAGGCGGTGTTGATGAGGTAGGGGAACAGGAGTTCTGTTTCCCCAAACCGCTCCTTGACCAGTGCATGGTAGTCCAAGAAGTTGGTCAGCAGGATAGGCGTGGGCAGTGGCATCTTACGGATTGACGATGGTGTCTTCACTTCCTTGAAGTCGCCGTTATCGTTGATGTCGAGGACCCACACGCTGTTGTCTTTATAAACGTCGGATACTTGAAGCTGGGCGATTTCCTCGATCCGCATCCCCGTAGTAAGGCTTATTAGCGGGGCGAAGAATAGGTCGGGCTTATCGAAGCGTTTTGCGTATGCGTCAAATTGTTCAACGAATAGCCGCTGGACTTCCTCACCGGAATAGGGGAGCCAAGAATCGGTGTGCTTGCTGCGCTCGGACTTTTTGACCAAGTGCAAGTTGGAGAACGGGTTCTCAAACGGATACTTGCCTGCTTCGATGGCGAAGTCAAAGAAGCCTTTCAGGGTTTTCGTATAGTTATCCACGGTGAGCGGACTGTCCTGCACCTTGATGACTTCTTCCCGATAGTCGCTCGCATGCGGCTTACGGATTTCGTCAATGAAGATGATGCCCTTGGCTTGGTGTTGTTCGATGAACTTTTCTACCCGAGGGTAATAGGCGGCGCGGGTTGCCTCGGCAAAGACCTTTTCCTTGGCTACCTTATAAGACGAGAACAAGTCCGTAAGGCGGTAGCGGGCAGCGGAGTGGCTGCTGCCATTGCTTCCATGAGATACCGTCAGGGGCTGTTTAAAGACGCCAATCTTGTCGATGGCATCCTCATACGCTGCCCGATCTGCGGCGACTTCCATGTCGAAGTCAATCTTGACCCCAGAGGGCAGGCTAATGGTCAGGTCTTTGTGATTATCTAGCCCCAGTTTTTTCGTCATATCCAATACCCAGTTCTCAAATGCCAAACAGACCTTTAACGAACGTAAGTATGCCTGTCGGCGGTCTTTTGTCCTAAGACTTTGAACCAGTTTTGGCTTGACGACGTGAGGATGGAGAATTTTGGGGACGAATAGGCGAATGTAGAATGTTCCGTGCCTGTTCTGGTAAGTGTTTTGCATTCAGCAAGCTCCACGTTGGAGCTTGCGAACTTTTTGAAGTGCTACACCTAGTGTTCCACTTGGTGCTACACCGATCAGTGCCCGACTGACCTAAGCTCTTGTTTTCACAAGAAGAAGGAAATTTGGGGTGGCTGATGGGGCTCGAACCCACGACAACAGGAATCACAATCCTGGACTCTACCAACTGAGCTACAGCCACCACTGAAAACTGCTTTTCTATCGCACCGTAGCGCGACAGAGCCGAGATTATATAGGCTCTCCGGAAAACTGGCAAATATATTTCAAACCTGCACCGATTCAACCTGCGGATGCAGCCCCAGCAGGTTGGCGAACGCCGTCTGCAGGGCCGCCGCGTTGCCGCTGGTGTAGCCGCGCAGGTGGGCAGGGGTGCCGCCCGGGCGCAGCAGGCCGGCGCCTTCCAGCAGGCGGGCCAGCTGGCGCGCCACGGCGTCGCCGGTGTCGATCAGGGTGACGGCCGCACTATCGCCGCGCGCAGCCACCACCTGGGCGATGGCTTCCCGCACGAAGGGATAGTGGGTGCAGCCCAGCACCAGGGTATCGGCGCCCTGGTCCAGCAGCGGCTCGACGAAGCCGCGCAGCATGGCGGCCGTTTCCGCGCCCGACAGGTCGCCCTGTTCGATGCGCTCCACCAGGCCGCCGCATGGCTGCAGCAGGAAGCGGGTGCCGTTGCTGGCGGAGATCTGCTCGCGCAGGGCGAGGAATTTCTCGCCGCGCAGGGTGCTGGCAGTGGCCAGCACGCCCACCGTGCCATTGCGCGTGGCGGCGGCGCCGGGCTTGAGGCCCGGCTCTACCCCGACCACCGGCAGGGCCGGGAAGGCGGTGCGCACGGCCTTGATGGCGGCCACCGTGGCGGTATTGCAGGCCACGACCAGCGCCTTGGCGCCTTGCGAAATCAGGAATGCGGTGACGTCGAGCGCGCGCTGCACCAGCCATTCATCCGTTTTCGCGCCGTAGGGGGCGAAGGCGGAATCGGCAAAGTACAGCACGTGCTCATGCGGCAGCTGCGCGTGGATGTGGCGCAGCACGGAGAGCCCTCCCACGCCTGAATCGAAGACGCCGATGGGCGCATCGGCGGAGGAGGGGACAGCTTGTGTCATCAGGCAGGTTGCGCTGCTTTCAGGGATTCGATCTTCACCTGCCACTCTTTCGGGCCGGTGTTGTGCACCGAGGTGCCGGAGGAATCGACGGCCACGGTGACAGGCATGTCGACCACGTCGAATTCATAGATCGCTTCCATGCCCAGGTCTTCGAAGCCGACTACCTTGGCGCCCTTGATCGCTTTCGACACCAGGTAAGCGGCGCCGCCAACGGCCATCAGGTAAGCCGACTTGTGCTTCTGGATCGATTCGATCGCGGTTGGGCCGCGTTCCGCCTTGCCGACCATGGAGATCAGGCCGGTCTTCTCCAGCATCATGTCGGTGAACTTGTCCATGCGGGTGGCGGTGGTCGGGCCGGCTGGGCCTACCACTTCGTCGCGCACCGGATCGACCGGGCCCACGTAGTAGATCACGCGGTTGGTGAAGTCCACCGGCAGCTTCTCGCCTTTCGACAGCATGTCCTGGATGCGCTTGTGCGCGGCATCGCGGCCGGTCAGCATTTTGCCGTTCAGGAGCAGGGTCTGGCCTGGCTTCCAGGACGCCACTTCTTCCTTGGTCAGGGTGTTCAGGTCGACGCGCTTGGACTTCTCGGTGTCGGCCGCCCAGGTCACATCAGGCCAGTCGGACAGCTTCGGCGGCTCGATGTAGGCCGGGCCGGAACCATCCAGCACGAAGTGGGCGTGGCGGGTGGCCGCGCAGTTCGGGATCATGGCGACCGGCTTGGAGGCGGCGTGGGTCGGGTACATATTGATCTTCACGTCCAGCACGGTGGTCAGGCCGCCCAGGCCTTGCGCGCCGATGCCCAGGGCGTTGATCTTGTCGCACAGCTCGATACGCAGCTCTTCCAGCTTGTTCTGCGGGCCGCGCTTTTTCAGCTCGTACATGTCGATGTCTTCCATCAGCGACTCTTTGGCCAGCAGCATGGCTTTCTCGGCGGAGCCGCCGATGCCGATGCCCAGCATGCCCGGCGGGCACCAGCCGGCGCCCATCAGCGGCACGGTCTTCAGCACCCAGTCCACCAGCGAGTCGGACGGGTTCAGCATGACGAACTTGGTCTTGTTCTCGGAGCCGCCGCCTTTGGCTGCCACGGCCACTTCCACGGTGTTGCCTTCCACCAGTTCCATGTGGACCACGGCCGGGGTGTTGTCCTTGGTGTTCTTGCGCTCGAAGTGTGGGTCGGCCACGATGGAGGCGCGCAGCTTGTTGTCGGAGAAGTTGTACGCGCGGCGCACGCCTTCGTTCACGGCGTCGGTTACGGTGCCTTTGAAGCCTTCAAAGCGCACGCCCATGCCGATCTTCAGGAAGACGTTCACCATGCCGGTATCCTGGCAGATCGGACGCTTGCCTTCCGCGCACATGCGGGAGTTGGTCAGGATCTGGGCGATGGCATCCTTCGCCGCCGGGCTTTGCTCGGCTTCGTACGCGCGCGCCAGGTGCTGGATGTAGTCGGCAGGGTGGTAGTAGCTGATGTACTGCAGCGCGGCTGCGACGGATTCGATCAGGTCGTCTTGCTTGATGATGGTCATGGTTGGCTCTTTGGCTGATTTAGTGTTGCTTCGATGCGTGATGCGTGGTCGTCGTGATGCGGTCGGTGTAGGCAATGGCGATGGCCGACAGCAGGAAGACGCAATGAATGACGGTTTGTGCGACCAAGGTCTTCGGATCGTACAGTTGCGCGTTGATGAAGGTCTTCAGCAGGTGGATCGACGAAATGCCGATGATGGCGGTCGCCAGCTTGGTCTTCAGCACGGATGCGTTCACGTGCGACAGCCACTCAGGCTGATCCGGATGGCCTTCCAGGTGCATGCGCGAGACGAAGGTTTCGTAGCCGCCCACGATCACCATGATCAGCAGGTTGGAAATCATGACCACGTCGATCAGGCCGAGCACGACCAGCATGATGGTGGTTTCGGTCAGCTTCTTCGGCGCTTCGGCACCAGGCACGGTCACGGCTTGCAGGATGTGCTCCAGCGAGGCGGCATTGCCAAACGCGGCGCCGATCAGGTCTTTCAGCTCGACCCAGAAATGGAATACGTAGACGCACTGCGCCAGGATCAGGCCCAGGTACAGCGGCAGCTGCAGCCAGCGGGACATGAAGATGAAGGCAGGGATGGGGCTCAGGCGCTTGCCATTGGTGTTCAGCGGGTCGGTCATCTGTGTTGTGCAAAAAGACGTTTAGAAAAACAGCCGATATTCTACACGCGGCAGCAGGCCTACGGCAGCGGCGGCGATATGCTACATTGCAAACTTTGTTTTCCTGGCAAGTGACGATGAAGCTGGAATGGTTGCAGGGTTTGCGCGGCTTGGCCGTGCTGGGCGTGGTACTGGCGCATGGACGCTACCTCCTGGTCGGCACGCCCCACGGCGACCTGGCGCGGACGCTGTTCCTGCCCGGCGCCATGGGCGTCGACCTGTTTTTCCTGATTAGCGGCTTTATCATGGTCCACACCACGCGCGGCGTCGGCGGCCCGCGCGATGCCGCGCTGTTCGCCGCACGCCGACTCGCCCGCGTCTGGCCGGCCTACGCCGTCGTGACCCTGCTGTGGATCTTTATCGACCGCGGCGGCCTGTGGTTCTTCCAGGATGCCGAACGCCTGTGGCACCTGGCCGGCTCGCTGGCCTTCCTGCCGCAAGTGCCGGGCGAAGCCCCGTTCTTCGGCCTGGCGTTCCCGCTGGCGTGGACGCTCGCCTTCGAGATGTACTTCTACCTTGTCTTCGGCATTAGCATGCTGGCCGGCCGCCTGCGCTGGTTCGTGTTCGGCAGCTGGATGCTCCTGACGCTGGTGCTGCTGCCCGCCACGCACGGTGGCGCCACGCTCAATATCCGGCAGTACCTGTCGTTCAGCTGGGGCTATATGCAGCTGGCGACCAACCCGCTCATCTACGAATTCCTCGCAGGCGTGGCGATCGGCCTGCTGTACCACCAGCCGCGCATCCGCTTCGGCAGCGACACCGTAGCCTGGCAGGCCGTTGTCTGCAGCACCGGCTTTGTGCTGTGGTGGGGCTGGTCCGGCGTGGGCGGCTTCCACGGCCCGGCAGGGTGGGGCTGGCCGCTCGCGCTGATGCTGCTGGCGCTGGCCATCGCCAGCAAAACCGTCACGCTTTCCATGCCGCGCTGGCTGGTGTGGGTCGGCACCGTTTCCTACTCCATGTACCTGACACATTATCTTGGCCAAGTGGTCTTGACCCGCTGGCTGGAGCAGCACGGCCTGCATACGCAAAGCTGGAACGAGGTCTTCCTCGCACTGTTGCTGGCGATTCCGCTCGCCGCCATTTCGCATCGCCTGCTGGAGCGCGGGCTGGGCGAGTGGCTGAGGGAAAAATTGGTATTACTGGTCGACCGCATACTGCCAGCGCCCGCTGTACCAGAGCCCCAAGAAGTGATTAAAATGGCAAAAATAACCCCCTGACCATGTAAGGGGGTAGTAAGCGACAAGCACTATCGTTGCTAGCAAACCATCACTAACCGGAGACAAGCATGACCAACCAAGGCGCAGATCAACAAGGACCAATGGAATCGCGCATTTTTGCGCCGCCAGCCGCATTCGTGGAAAAGGCCGCCGTGTCCGGCATGGACGCCTACAAGGCGCTGTGCGATGAAGCCGAGCGCGACTATGAAGGCTTCTGGGCCCGCCTGGCGCGCGAACACGTCGAATGGCAGACCCCGTTCACCCGTACTTTGAACGAAGACAACGCACCGTTCTACAAATGGTTCGAAGACGGCAAGCTGAACGTGTCGTACAACTGCCTGGACCGCAATATCAAGAACGGCCTGGGCGACAAGACCGCCATCATCTTCGAAGCCGACGACGGTGAAGTCACCCGCGTCAGCTACCAGCAACTGCACGACAAGGTCTGCAAGATCGCCAACGGCCTGAAGGCGCGCGGCATCAAGAAGGGCGACCGCGTCGTCATCTACATGTCCATGTCGGTGGAAGGCGTGGCCGCCATGCAGGCCTGCGCCCGCATCGGCGCCACCCACTCCGTGGTGTTCGGCGGCTTCTCCGCCAAGTCGCTTCAAGAGCGCATTATCGACGCCGGCGCAGTCGCCGTGCTGACCTGCGACGAGCAGCTGCGCGGCGGCAAACAGCTGCCGCTGAAAGCCATCGTCGACGAAGCGCTGGCCATGGGCGGCTGCGACTCGATCAAGAATGTGGTGGTCTACAAACGCACCGGCGGCAATATCGCCTGGACCGAAGGCCGCGACATCTGGCTGCACGACCTGGTCGAAGGCCAGGCCGCCACCTGCGAACCTGAGTGGGTGGAAGCGGAGCACCCGCTGTTCATCCTGTACACCTCCGGCTCCACCGGCACCCCGAAAGGCGTGCAGCACTCGACCGGCGGCTACCTGCTGTGGGCCGCGCTGACCATGAAATGGTCGTTCGACCTGAAGCCGGAAGACACCTACTGGTGTACCGCCGATATCGGCTGGGTCACCGGCCACACCTACATCGCCTACGGCCCGACCGCAGTCGGCGCCACCCAGGTGGTGTTCGAAGGTATCCCGACCTTCCCACACGCCGGCCGCTTCTGGGAAACCATCGCCAAGCACAAGGTCAACATCTTCTACACCGCACCGACCGCGATCCGCTCGCTGATCAAAGCCTCCGACGTGGACCCGAAAGTGCATCCGAAGAACTTCGACATCTCCTCCCTGCGCCTGCTGGGCACCGTGGGCGAGCCGATCAATCCGGAAGCCTGGATGTGGTACTACAAGAACGTGGGCGGCGAGAAATGCCCGATCGTCGACACCTTCTGGCAGACCGAAACCGGCGGCCACATGATCACCCCGCTGCCGGGCGCCACCCCGATGGTGCCAGGCTCCTGCACCTTGCCGCTGCCAGGCATCATGGCCGCGATTGTGGACGAAGCAGGGCACGACGTACCAAACGGCAGCGGCGGCATCCTGGTCGTCAAACGCCCGTGGCCATCGATGATCCGCACCATCTGGGGCAACCCGGACCGCTTCAAAGCCGGCTACTTCCCGGAAGAGCTGGGCGGCAAATACTACTTGGCAGGCGACGGCGCCATCCGCAACGCCGAAACTGGCTACTTCACCATCACCGGCCGCATCGACGACGTGCTGAACGTCTCCGGCCACCGCATGGGCACGATGGAGATTGAATCCGCCCTGGTCGCCAACCCCCTGGTGGCCGAAGCCGCCGTGGTCGGCAAACCGGACGAAACCACCGGCGAATCGATCTGCGCCTTCGTCGTGCTGAAGCGCGCCCGCCCGACCGGCGACGAAGCCAAGCAGATCGCCACCGAGCTGCGCAACTGGGTAGGAAAAGAGATTGGCCCGATCGCCAAGCCGAAAGAGATCCGCTTCGGCGACAACCTGCCGAAGACCCGCTCCGGCAAGATCATGCGCCGCCTGCTGCGCGTACTGGCCAAAGGCGAAGCCATCACCCAAGACGTCAGCACCCTCGAAAACCCAGCCATCCTCGAGCAACTGAAAGAAACCTCCTAAAGCAGCACAGACAGGGTCTGACCCTTGGGTCAGACCCAGGTTTACCGGGTTTCAACAGAAAACCTTTGCCATCTCGCAAAACGCTGCTATAATTCGGGCCTCTCGCGACGAGTGAGAGATGCAGGAGAGATGGATGAGTGGTTTAAGTCGCACGCCTGGAAAGCGTGTATAGGTTCATAGCCTATCGGGGGTTCGAATCCCCCTCTCTCCGCCAAGGATTCGAAGAGCCGCCCACTGGGCGGCTTTTTTCATATGCGAGGCCAGTCTTGATCAACATCGAGTTAGTTGTCACCCTCGCAATAATGTTGGCCGCTGCATGGATCATGCTTCTTAATATACGTGGCCGCCGGTTCCTGAAAACCTTCAGCGAAGCCAGCGTTTCCTTTGACGGCTCAGCACTTCAATTCGAACACTATCCATTCGAACCCTCCACCGCGTATCCCAACGGCGTTGTGTGCGTAGGCGACATCCAAAGCATCGAGCTTGGTCATTGCTCTGAAATACGCCTGAATAACGGCGACATACTATTCGTCCCCAACTCCTCCAAAGCCGCGTTGGTGGAATTCGTGAGCCACCACAACATCACGCTGGTGAAGCGGATGTCAGTATGGTCGTCTCTTCTTGAACCATTCCTTGATACGACGCAAACCAAAGAGGACATCGAAAACGAACTGAGATGGCTGGCGGAACGGGGCATCGATGAACGATCAGTGCGGAAATGGCGAAGTGAAGTGGGCCGTTCAATGGTGGCGCTGAATTTTGGAACTGGATTATGGGAGTGGACCGGTTTCGGCTTGTATGACGTTCTCGTCGCCAAGCGTGCATTCGGCAGGCATTCGGAATTCGCCGACTTTTACCGCCGTGCGATCGCGCTTGCCGCCCTCGATGCGGAATACCCGTCCGTGGGTTCTATGCAATGGCGCGACTCGATGTCCGGCGCGCTCCACTCTGTATTGCTGGATTGGTATCCACCAGTCGAGAAGGGAAGCCTTGCGACGTTCACCGAGCGCTGGAAGGCGCGCAGCGAGAGGATCGAGATCATTCGCGATAAATTGCTCGAACAACTCGCGGTTGCGTATTCGGATCCGCAGCGCCTGGCACAAGTCGACGATGCTCTAACCGAACTGCGGCGCCACTTTGAGCGAGCTATCCGGCTCAACGAAGTCAAATGGGCGTTGATCTTCCTTCACGCGCATGACGATGCCGCACAGTCTGCAGCATGGGCCTGCCGAGTGATGCAGGAGTTAGGGCGTTCAACGGGTGAGCAAGAGTATGTTCGCGCGCTGATCATGAAGCAACCCAATTTTTCACCTGACGTCGCACTGGTTCATGGGCTTGATGGTGCGCCAAAGCTCACCCAGTCGCTGGCCTGACAGCAGAGTCAGGTGTCAGTAACCACGCCTGCTGCTTCGCCTTCTCCGCCACACCGTCATGACGATAAGCTGTGACGCAACTAGCGGGCCAAGCACCCATGCTATAGGGAAGGATGTAATGGGCTCGATGATGAAGTCGGCGCGCTCGATACGCGCTGGCTCGTCGCCCTGTGCGCTCAGTGCTTCATTCAATTGGCGCAGGTGTTCAAGGCCAAGGAACAGCTTGTGTTCCTGTGGCTGGTAAGCTGTGCCAAGCGGATACATGGCATACGGCTTGTTCATCATCTCGATGTGCGCGCCAGCGAATGCGGTGACTGGTTGGCTTTCCGCGAACTTCAATAACCGGGCGATGCTGCGCCGATACGCTGGCCAGTCCCGCACCGTCAGCATGCCGGGATATAAGGAATCGCCACTGAAGATCGTGCCACTGCGCTGATCGTAGAAGGCAAGGTGCGCCGCGTCGTGGCCGGGCAGGGGGAGGACTGTGATTTTTCGACCGCCAAGGTCAATCTCTGCTTCGCCTTCTGGCCATTGGGTAAACCGGAAATGCGCCTTGACTGCATCCGGAGTGCTCCCTACCACGGTCGTATTGGGGCGGGCGCGGAACGCGTAATCGAAGGTGCGGTGGTCGCGATGCGCGTGGGTATGCGCGACGAGCAGGCTGAGCTTGCGTCCGCCAATTATTCGGTTGACCGTTTCTACCAGGGGAAAGGCCACGCCATCGTCAGGCTTATCGCCGGAGTCCAACAAGAGTGCCTTTTCCTCTCCAAGTATCAGGTAGAGGAATGGCGCCTCAGTACTCGCGCATTTGTTCTCGCGGATGATAAAAACGCCTGGCCCGGCCTGGTGCACCTGCAATGGCTCCGCGCAGGCTTGGCCTTCAGGCACGCCATGAATCCATTGGTTTGCTTCTTTAAGTGGCTCCGTTGCCGCAATCGCGGCAAGGGGAATGCTGAGTGCGAGATGGAGCAAGGTTCTCATAAGGACCTGATGAAGAGGCATCGTTGCGCGCGCAGGGCGACGGCTTGAGCTTGGAATGGTGGTTATTATAAATGCAATACTGGGGGCACGTTCAGCAAGGGCGAAATCGTCATTGGGAGATCCCCTATAATCCTGCGGCGACGTTGGTGCGCCATCAATTTTTTAAGGGACTCTTGTGCTTAAGTGGAAAGCGAGATCGACCGGCCTTGTAATGGGGTTGGGGGGAATGGGGATATTTGGTTGGCTTCTCATGGCGTTGCCGGTGGATGTTCCATTCTGGATCGTTGTCGTCCTCAGCGCATCGTCCGTTGCGGTGTACGGCATTTCATCCCTTGGGATCTGGCCCGATAGTATGGAGAAGAGCGGCCAGATTCTCGCATTCAGGCTTTACCTTGGCTTGGCGCTGGTTGCGTTTGTGGTTGGAGCGCTCAACGGTTTCACCATTCGCCATGTATTTCCTGGCGCGCTGATCCTGCTCGGGATCTGGCAGTGTGTTCTTGTTCAACTGCCGGTGCGCAAAAATACCTATATACAAGGCCAATATCAGCGGCTTCCAAAACGCGCCGATGGGTCCTTAATTATTCAAGCGAGCAAGGTGAAGCTGGCCTGGATGGTCGTGCTGGTTGCTTTGATGTTTGGTATCTCGGTTGCGGCAATTCCATCCGTGGCCGGGTGGGTAGGCAGCCTATTGTTCGGTGCCTTGATGGTCCTGGCGATCTACGTTTATCGACCCAGTGCCAATTACCTGCGCGTTGGCCAGGACGAAATTGAAATCGTCATCGCCGGCCAACGCAGTAAGCTGATGTGGCGCGATATCGCTGGCTTTCATGTTGGCGATTCCGATGGCGACAAGATGGTGGCTGTCCTGTTTACGGACGCTTATCTCAGATCTCGTGCTGAGGCTCAAGAGCAACCAGGGGATGGTTGGATTCGCGATATTTTTGTACTGCGGCCGGAGGTACTGTGTTCCGTCCTGAGTGAATGGCATATGAAGCCTGCGGAAACGCACTTGGTGAAATAGTATGAATACCTCTTTTCAGGCCGTGCTGTTATGTGCGCTGACCTTCGGTTTGCCGGCGAACGCGTCGGAAGAACGCAACGAAGTGAAGCTTCCACGCAATGCCACTAAGTTTTGCGATGAGCATGTATCCGGCGCGCCTGCGAGCGATGGCCGGCCCGGTCCACATATCATTTGGCACGCGTATAGCTCGGTGGATTCGCCGGATGCCATTGTCCGGTATTACGCTGAGCAGTTCGGCCAGAAGGCCGGCGTAGCCCACGATGGAAGTCCCGAATGGCGTTTGGGGCCTGAGCATGCGAGGTGGATCTATGCGATCCATCCAGCGAGCGCACAAGGGAAAATGTGGCGCCGATGCGAAGTCCCCGCTAGTGCCAAAACGGTGGTCTGGATTAGCGTCTTTATCTCGGCACCAGGGTCTTAGCCGACGCGGTGTACCTTGAGCTGGGCGAAGGGCGTGCCTGGCGGGTTGGCATACAGCGTGGCCAGCACATCCCAGAATGCGCCCGAAATGGCGACCCGTCCGTCAAAGCCCTTAAAGTGCTGCCCCAGCCCTAGTGCGTGGCCGAATTCATGGATGATGGTCTCGCGGTTGATGAGGCAATCACAATCGCGGTCCCCGTGCCGTTCGTGGCCCAGCTGGATACGCACTGGCCTTGGTTGGATTCCGCCGGCACCATCTGCCTCGATCTCGTCACCCCCTTTGTCTCGCCACGTGACGTTGCCGGCGAAGTTCTGATAATCCGTTCGCCCAGGTTTCACGAAAGCCGTCCCATATGTGATGCAAATGTCCGCGTCCTCTTCATCATTTGTCCGCGTCAATTCCACGGCAATCTTGTCGTTGATCGCTATGATCGCGTACTGCGCGTCCTTAAAAAGTTTCTGCTGCGCGGGTTTGTTCAGATCAGGTGGCGTGAGGTAGACCGCAATCTCATTGGGAAGACGCGAGCTTATTCCCATTGGGGGGCCGAGTAGCTGGTTGCTTCTCGAAAGAAGAGTAATGATTTCCTTATCTGTGATGTTGCTAGCCATAGGTTTCTCTAAATTCCAGTTTGTTTGATCGCCAACGTGCTCGCTTTGTGCTCGAAAGCAGAAGCGGGGCAAATAGCCAGCGCGGATTCGAACGACTTGCGGGCGGCATCGTTGTCGCCCTTCAGGCGGGCAGTTTCGCCGATGTAGTAATGGGCTAAGCATTGGCGGGCGGTTGCATGCTGTTCTTCCTTGCCAGCGGTAAGCAGCAGCTTTTCCGGCTTTCCGTCGTTGATGATGTAGTCGACGATGGGCATGGGCCAGACCTCTTCGTTCGCACGCTTGCGCGCTGCCTTAAGTTCTTTGCGGGCGGATTCGGGATCGCCGTTATGGGCGGTGGCAAGGTACGCCCTCAGCTCCGCTTCGCGATCGGATGAATAGCTTTGTGCGAGCTGGCGCAGGGCGGGCGCGGCTTCCGCATATTCGCCAGCAAGGAATAAATCGGATGCACGTTTGTACATCGACATGTAGTCGCCTCTGGCTGCGGCTTCTTCTGCCAGTTTGGCGGCGCGTACCGGATCTTTGGGAACATCAACGCCGTCCTCCAGCTTCTTCGCCAGGTAAGCCATGGCGCCGTGGCTGCCATTTGCGGCCTCGGACTCCAGCCATTCCACCCAGTCGGCGCGGCTGACCATGAATTTGAGCGGGGCGGTCCTGGTCAGGTAGATGCGGCGCTGGCTGCTAGAAAACAGCACACGGTAGCTGCGCAAGAAGTCGACGCCAAGGATCAACTCACTTCCTTCGTGATCGTCTTCCTTGCTATCAAAGAGCGTGATCTTGAGATCCTTGAACGTGTCGTCTCCGATTTGCATTTCTGCGACGGTTACGCCCCAAGCGGACAGGGAACCTTCGCCGATGCCGGTTATAGCCGTAAGCTTTTCCGCACCCGGCATGGCAGGTGCGATGCCGGCCCTGCGCGCAGCTCCGGCGCGGATTGCCGTGGAGGGAGCTCCAGTATCGATGATGGCGCGCGTCGGTATGCCATTTACTTTTACGTAGAAGAGTGGGGTATCGATGTATGGATCGGTTTCCATGTCCAACACCGATGCGCCAGCGACCAGGTGGGCGGTCTTGCTGCACTTACCCAGCCGATTGAACTGCATACGGCGGGCGCCCAGGTCGATTTCGAGGTCTGCCTGCAGCAGATAGTCGACGCCCAGAATCGCGCCGAAGCCTGAACTGGCCAGCCCTGGCATCACAGGAAACCAGGCTGAGACACTTCGTGAACTGCCGATGGAAAATTCGCTGAAATAGGCGCTGTATCCTTGCTGGGTCAGGCCGCCCAATCCCACAAAGCTACGGGAGCTGGGCAGGGCCCTGGCGGGAATCCCTAATACTTCCGTACTGCGCAGAAGAACGAATGTGCGATGTGCGCCGGTGTCGACCAGCATAGGAATTGGACGGCCATTGATTTTGCCTTCCAGGACAGGTCGAGAACCCCATCCGTTTGTTCGCAAAGGTACCGGTTCACCGCGTTGGTATTCGCAAGGCGGCGTTGTGGAGGCTTGGGTGGTGGGGAGTACGCAGAACAGCAGGGCAGTTGTCAGCAGGGTGTGGCGCATGGGAAACCAGATAGTCCAATAATGTTGCCATAATAGCACCTCGACTTTGGCTCATTACGCCTGGCCCAGCCTCCGTGGCGAGCCCGGTTGGGCGAATCTTGTAAGATGCCCCGAGCTACCTGGCTTGCGGGGCACGTCTCTATGGTGGAGTCGACTGATGCATTGGTGGAGCTGGTTCCTTGTGCCGCGATGCTGTACTCCGGCGCGGGGGAAATTATCGCCGCCAACAGGGCCTTCTGCGAACTGGCTGGGTATGCGCGAGAGGAGCTGCTGTGTCGCCAGCTGGGCGCGGTCGTGGGCGCTGGCGCGGAGACTGCTGCCGACGCGCCTGCACTCGCTAGCATCACGACGAAACACGGCCATACAGTCCAGTGCGAGGTGACGCGCAAGCGCATCGCGCTGGATGGCGGGGAGCAGTGGCTGGCACTGTTCCACAAGTCCTGTGCGCAAAGCGACAGCGAATTGATCCTGCACGCCATCGACGAAGGCTTCATCCTGCTCGACCGCGACTTCCGCATCCAGCGCATCAATGATAAAGCGCTGCGCATCGATGGCCGGCCGCGCGATGAGCTGCTGGGGAAGACGCATTGGGAAGCCTGGCCCGTCACCGAGCATTTGCCGATCGGCGAAGCCTACCGCAAGGCCATGCGCGAGCGGAAGCCGGCCATCATCGAGCAGCTGTACACGCATAAGCCGCAGGAGCTGTGGATGGAAGCGCGCGTTTTCCCGGTTGAAAACGGCTTGGCGGTCTTCTTCCGCGATATCACGCAGCGCAAGCAGGCCGAGCGCAGGGTGCAGGAGAGCGAGGCCAGGTTCCGCACGATTGCGGACGCCATCCCGCAAATCGTCTGGTCGGCCCGGCCGGACGGTTTCCATGATTACTTCAATCACCAGTGGTACGAGCATACCGGCATGCCGGAGGAGGCGGCGCAGGGCGATGCCTGGGTTGGCCTGTTCCACCCGGACGATGTGCCGCTCATGCAGGAACGCTGGCAGCGCAGCCTGGCAACCGGTGAACCGTATGAGGTTGAGAACCGCCTGCGCCACCGTTCCGGCGAATACCGCTGGACCCTGGCGCGCGCCTTGCCGGTGCGCGACGGGGACGGGGGGATCGTGCGCTGGATGGGCACTTCCACCGACATCCACGAAAGCATGGCCATGCGCGCAGCCTTGCGCGACACGCAGTCGCGTCTGGAGGCGGCTTTGGCGGCGGCCGAAATCGGCACCTGGGCCTGGGATATCAAAGCGGACCGCGTCCATGCGGACCGCAACCTGGCGGCGATGCTGGGCATTCCGCCGGACATCGCCAACGGCGGCCCGATCGATGCGTATTACGCGGTGCTGCACCAGGACGATGTGGCCAAAGTCCGCGCCAGCATCGACCAGTCGCTGGCCAGCGGGGAGCCTTACCAGGAGAGCTTCCGCGTGCCGCGCGGCAGCCTGGGCCTGCGCTATATGCAGGGCAGGGGCATCGTCGTGTGCGGCAATGGCGGCCAGTCGCCGCATATGTCCGGTGCGGTGCTCGATGTCACGCGCCAGCACCTTGCCGAGGAGGCCTTGAGGTCGAGTGAGCTGACCTTCCGTACCCTGGCCGACAATATTCCGCAACTGGCGTGGATGGCCGATAGCAGCGGCCATATCTTCTGGTACAACAACCGCTGGTTCGAGTATACCGGTACCACGCTGGAGCAGATGGAAGGTTGGGGCTGGACCAAGGTGCACCATCCCGAGCACGTCGAGCGCGTGGTGGCGCTGTACCGGCAGAAAATCGTGGAAGAGCAGCAGGTCTGGGAAGATACTTTTCCCCTCTTGGGGGCGGATGGCAGTTACCGCTGGTTCCTGTCGCGCGCCATGCCGATCCGCGACGAACATGGCAGGGTGGTGCGCTGGCTGGGCACGAATACCGACATTACTTTGCAACGCGATGCGGAGCAGCGCAAGGACGACTTCCTGGCGCTGTTGGCGCATGAGCTGCGCAACCCGTTGGCGCCGATCAGCACGGCGTCGCAACTGCTGAAAACGGGTGGCGCGAGTCCGGACTACATCGAGCGCTCCACCGGTATCATCGACCGCCAGGTCAAGCATATGTCGGAACTGGTGGACGATTTAATGGATGTGTCGCGCGTGACGCGCGGCATGGTCGCGATTGAGAAGGAGGAGGTCAGCGTAGCGGAGATCGTCAACCGCGCCGTCGAGCAGGTGCGCCCGCTGATCGAGGCGCGCCGCCAGCATCTGGTGCAGGATGATGTGGCGGCGGGCCTTGCCGTGCTGGGCGACGACACGCGCCTGGTGCAGGTGCTGGCCAACCTGTTGAACAATGCGGCGAAGTACACGCAGCAGGGCGGTCGTATCCTGCTCACGGTGCAGGCGCGCGATGGGCAGGTGGTGCTGTCCGTGGCCGACAACGGCATCGGGATGGACGCGGAGCTGCTGCCGCGCGTCTTCGAGCTTTTCGCGCAGGCCGAGTTGACGCCGGACCGGCACGGCGGCGGATTGGGACTGGGGCTGGCGCTGGTCAAGAGTATCGTCGCGCTGCATGGCGGGCAGGCTAGCGCCGCCAGCCCGGGGCGCGGCAAAGGAAGTACCTTCACGGTCACGCTGCCGCTGTTGCAGCGCGACAGCGCGGCACGGCCCCAGCATATTGTGCTGGTTGATCGGGTCGGTGACGATGGGGCGTTGCCGGCAGCGCGGGAGACGGCGCGCGGCCTGCATCGGACGCGGTCCTGATCGGGCTGGAGATGCCGGGCGTAGGGAGTTGCGCGCGCTGCATTCCGCAAGCTTGCCACCTGCACCTTCAGGCAGCCAGCCGGTGCAATTGCGCGACCTGGCTGGCAAGCACGGCCACCTTGGTTATACTTGCCGCCATGCTCACCCGACAACTCCTATTCCTGTTCAGTGCCCTTGGCGCCATAAATGGCGTCTTCCTGGCCATCTATTTTTTCAGGCGCCAGCCAAGGCAGCCGTCTGACTGGATGCTTGGCGCGCTGTTGTTGGCGGTCGGCGTCCGCACGGCGAAATCGACGGTTCTGTTTTTCGATCCCACCATCGCCCTGGAGTTCAGGCAGCTGGGCTTATCCGCCTGCCTGCTGATCGGGCCATTGACGTATTTGTACGTGAGTCATTACCTGGCCGAGCGCCAGCAGGCCCAGTCCGATCGCCGCTGGCGCTGGCATCTTGGGCTGGCGTTCCTGGTGATCGGCCTTGGTGTGTTGTTCCCCTACGCGAGCTATCGCAGTATCTGGGGTATTTCCAGCCATGTGATCCATGTTTACTGGCTCGGCTACCTGATGGCAGCGGGGTGGGCATTGTGGCAGGCGCGCGCGCACCTGGCGGAAGGCGGGCGGATGTCGATGCAGGCCTGGATGCCGCTGAGTGTTTTTGCCGGCAGTCTCATTATTCTCGTCGCCTATGTCAGCACGCCGCTCACGTCTTATATCGTCGGGGCGCTGTCATTCACCTTCTTGCTGCATATTGCGGTGCTGGTTTTCCTGCTCCGCAAAAATGAGGCCGCAACCAAGGAGAAGTATCAGAACCGCAAACTGAGCGACGAGAATGCACAGCAAATCCTGGCGGCGCTTGAGCTGCAGATGCTGGAGCAGGAGCTGCACTTGAATCCCAACCTGACGTTGGCGCAACTGGCCAGGAAAACAGGCAAGCTGCCCGCTGAAGTGTCGCAGGCCTTGAACGCGAGGTTGCACAAAAGCTTCAGCGTGTACGTAAACGAGTTCCGTATTGCGGATGCAAAGAAGCTGCTGCTTGCCGAGCCACAGCTCAACCTGGAGGCCGTGGCGGAACGCTGCGGCTTCAACTCCAGCTCTACTTTTTTCACCACCTTTAAGAAGGTCGTTGGTCAGACGCCGGCCAGGTATCGCGCCGATTCCTTGCCGTTAACTTGAATTCTTGAGTCAAATCTACTTCGAAATCGCGTTTCCGGAGTTCGAAATCACGATTTTCCAGTGTTTTTGTGCATGCCTCGCCCGATGATTGGCGGGCGGTGAAGTGATGCGTCACTCCACTGCGGTGATCAATTTCGGGACTATTAGAGGATGACTTCATGAACAAGGAATTTCTGATTCGCGTTTGTCTGCTGTTCGTATTCTTCGCTTGCGCCGGGCACAGCCGCGCTGCCGGGAGAGGGGACGAACAGGCGGCAGTTGCCAGGGCAGTTGGCCTGTATTTGACGGGCAGCAGTTTCAACCTCCAGGCTGACTTGCATAAGGCTTTCCACCCGGGAGCCCGGCTTTACCTGGATGGGCCAGGTAACACGGTGCGGGAAATGTCCCCGCAGGAGTACGCGAAGCTGTTCCCGAGCGAGAAGCAATCCCAGTTCAATGGGCGCATCGGGCGCCTGATCAGCATCGATATCACGGGCCAGCTTGCCACGGCCAAGGCAGAAATCTTGATGCCGAAACAGGGTCGGCGCTATATCGACGTGTTCCTGCTCCGGAAAATGGAGGGGGAATGGAAAATCATGAGCAAGTCGGCCGTGCGCGCCGACGGCCCGCAGCATGGGCGCAAGGTGTTATTCGTGCTTTCGAACGTGGCGCAGTATCCGGGAACCAAGGTCAATGCGGGCAATAACTTCCCGGAGATTGCTTACACGTACGACGCCCTGGTCAATGCCGGCTATGCGGTCGACTTCACCAGCCCCCAGGGCGGCGCCGTGCCGCTGGAAATGGTGGTGACGTCAGATCCTGTGCAGCGGCGCTATATTTACGATAGCGACTTTATGTGGGGTCTTGCGAACACCCGCATTGCAGCCGATCTTAAGGCGGCGGATTACGTTGGCATCGTCTATGTTGGAGGCGGGTCGGCAGTCGTTGGCATTCCGGAAAATGGCGCCATCCAGCAGTTGGCAAAGCAGATTTACGAAGAGCAGGGCGGGGTGATCGCGGCCATCTGCCATGGTACCGAAGGGATCTCACAGCTGAAACTCAGTGATGGCAGCTTGCTTGGCCACGGCAAGGTGATGACCAGCTTCCCGGATGCATTTCTCAACAAGGAATCTCCTGTTTTCAAGGCATACCCATTTTCTGCCGAAGGCAGCATCAGGCGCAATGGAGGAAAGTTCGTGCATGGCCCGAAGGATGGCAGCCACGTGGCAGTGGACGGACGGCTGGTTACCGGCATGAACTGGGAGTCGTCCGTTGGCGTGGCAAATGCAATGATTCGATTGCTGGGCGAGGTGAAATAGCTTTGTTGCCGCGTTTCGCGCGTGCGGCGACCTGGAGTGCTCCTGCGAGTAAGCGTTATCGTTAGCTTGATCCTTGAGGCTATGCCGCCAGCCGGTCTGCTGCAGCACCATGCGCGCGTTCCTGCAGCAGCACCCAGGCGCCGGTGCGGGCGACTGCTTCGCGCAGGGCTGGCGTGTCGTCCTTCACCAGTACCTCCACATTCAACGCGGCGGCTTGGGCCAGCACTTGCGTGAGTTCGGCGGCGTTGGCGCCGTGCAGGCTGGCGATACGGATGCCGTCCACGCGGGCGTGTCCCAGGATGGAGGGCAACTGCGCGGCGCTGGCAACCTTCACTGAAATGCGGAAGCCATTGCGGCGGTAGTTGTCGGCCACGTAGTTCAGCATCCAGTTCTGGCGCGCGTTCACGGCGGGCAGCTGCAGCACGATGCGCTCGAGCGGCAGGCCGAGCGAGTCGAGGATGCGGCGGAAGGCCATGCCGTGGTTGCTGCTGACGGCGCTGAGCAGGCGGTCGTGTACGTTCAGGTGCAGTGTACCGGCATCGTCGCGGCGGAAGAAGTTGATGGAGTGGAGCGTGCGGCACAGGCGGTCCAGCGCTACCGATTCGTCGTCGCTGGCGGCGCCGTCGAGGTAGGACCAGAGCGGCAGGCCCTGGTCCTCGGCGCTGATGCCGCGCACGCGGCCGGCGAATGCGGTGGGCACGCCGCTTTCCAGTTCGCGGATGGTGTGGAAGGAGCTACCCAGCCAGCAGTTAAAGATGTGCCCTTCGACCTGGCCGTCTTCGCCTAGGCGCAAGCTGCTGGATGGTGCCTGTCCGCTTGCGAGGCGTTCAATATAGGCTTGCAGGGCTGGGTAGCTCATGTCGGCTCCTTGGAGTGCGTGGAAGCCCAGTCTATGCCGCGGCGGCCTGCGAAGTGAACGAAGCTTTCGGCATATCCAACTGCGTAATATTCAGATGGCCCTGGAAGCTGCCGTTGCCGCGCGCATCGCCGTTCTTTTCAATCTCCAGCGCGAAGCGCACGGCGGGATCGCCGGCCAGCTTGCGCATGTAGCGCGCCACGTTCGGGTAGTCGTCTTCCAGCTTGAACACATTGTGGTACTCGGCCCAGCGGCCAATGGCGTACAGGTAGGCGTCGGCAACGGTCGGCTTGGCGCCGCCCAGCAGCCATTCGCGTCCGGACAGCAGGGACTCGAGGTAGGCGTATTCCACGCGCACCGCGTCTTCGCCGTATTTGCGCAGCACGCTTTTCACGGTCGGATCGTCGGTGCCGGCGTCGTACAGCTTCCATAGCGGTGCAAAGGCTGCGAACAGGTCGGTGACCAGGTAGGACAACATCGATGCCAGGTGGTCGGCATCCGGCGTGCCCGGTGCGAAGCCCAGGCCTTGCGCCACGCCGCGCTGGCCGATGTGCTGCAGGATGGCGAGGCTTTCGGTCAGGCTGTCGCCGTTGGCGGTCAGCATGGCAGGCGTTTTCATGCGCGGATTGACGCGGGCGAACTGCTCGGGCCATTGCTCCATCATCTCGATCCGCACCAGGTGGTAGGGCTGGCCGAGCCATTCGGAAGCGATCACCGATGCCAGGGAGCAGCCGCTGGGTACGCCGTAAAAGATTACTGGTTTCATTTGTTTTCTCCATGTGGTGTGTTGGTAGGGGAAATATATGTGCGTGAACGATGCGCGAAAAGATGGTCTAGAATGGAAGCAAAGTCTCTACTTGTGGATGATGGATGCGGAACCTGAACGACTATTACTTTTTCGTGCAAGTGGTGGAGCATGGCGGCTTCGCCCAGGCCGCGCGCCACACGGGCACGCCGAAATCGACGCTGGCCAAACGCGTGGCGGCGCTGGAGGCGGAGCTGGGTGTGCGGCTGATCCAGCGCACGTCGCGCCGCTTCACGGTGACGGAGCTGGGGCAGGATTTCTATCGCCACGCTTCGGCCATGCTGATCGAGGCCGATGCGGCGGAAGATGTGGTGAAAGGGCGCCTGGCGGAGCCCAGCGGCACGGTGCGCATTACCGCTTCGGTGCCGACGGCGCAGACGGTGCTGGCCAGGGTGCTGGCGCAGGTGGCGCTTGAGTATCCCAAGGTCTTCGTCTCGGTGCATGTCAGCGACCGCTTTGTGGACATGGTGCAGGAGGGCTTCGATATCGCCGTGCGCGACCACTTTGCGCCGCTGCCCGACTCTGGCCTGGTGCAGCGGCGCGTGGCCTCGGAGCCTGTCGTGCTGGTCGCGTCGCCCGCTTACCTTGCAGCGCACGGCGTGCCGCTGCAGCCGCAAGACCTGGCGCAGCATGCCGGCCTGGTGAGCGCTGCGGGCGGCGGCCCGTGGCTGCTGGAGGACGAGGCGGGCGCAAAGGCGGAGGCTACGCCGCAGGCGCGCATGCATGCGAATGAGTCGTCGGTGCTGGTGCAGGCGGCGCAGGCCGGCCTGGGCATTACCTGCCTGCCGCTGCGCATGGTCGGCGAGGCGCTGGAAGCCGGACGCTTGCAGCGCGTGCTGCCGCAATGGCGAGCCGGCACGGTGACGACTACGCTGCTCATGCCGCACCGGCGCGGCCAGCTGCCGTCCGTGCGGCTGGTGGCCGACGCCATCGCGCGCGGCTAAGGCGCCGTGTGGGACAATAGCGCCTGTCATGAAGACCAATCCCCTTACCGAAATCTATCGCGACCAGTGGCTGCTGGCAGTGCACAAGCCGGCCGGCTTGCTGGTGCACCGCAGCCCGATCGATCCGCATGAAACCGAGTTCGCGCTGCAGTATGCGCGCGAGATGAACGGCGGCGAATACGTCTACGCCGTGCACCGGCTGGACCGGCCGACTTCCGGCCTGCTGCTGTTTGCGCGCGACCAGCAGACGGCCAGCATACTGGGCAAGGCTTTCATGGCGGGCGAGGTGCGCAAGCGCTACCTGGCCATGGTGCGCGGCTGGGCGCCGCTGGAAGGGGTGATCGACCATCCCTTGCGCGAGGAGCCGGAAGACCGGCGCTGCAAGGAGGAGGAAGCGCCGGTCCGCGAGGCGCTGACGCGCTACCGGCGCCTGGCCACCACCGAGATACCGGTCGCCATTGAGGGCTACAGCAGCAGCCGTTACAGCCTGGTGGAGCTGTTCCCGGAAACCGGCCGCCGCCACCAGCTGCGGCGCCATATGAAGCACATCAGCCACCCGATCATCGGCGACGCCAACCACGGGCGCGGGCGGCACAACCGCTATTTCGCCGAGCGTTTCGGCTTTGGCCGGCTGATGCTGGCGGCGGTCGGCATGTCGTTCAGGCACCCGGCAACGGGCGAGCTGCTGGAGCTGGCTGCCGCGCCGGAAGCCAGTTTCCTGCAGGTGCTGTCAATCTTCCCCGGCGACAGCGGCGTTCGCGATGCCGTAGGGGACGTGCCCGGTGGGGACGAACTCGCGCGCTGATTCGCAGTGCACCGGCTGGTCGTCGAAGAAGATATCGGCGCCAAAGGCTTTAAGGAACACGCCTTTCGGCATACCGCCCAGGAACAGGGCTTCATCAATGCGGATATCCCAGGCGCGCAGGGTGCGGATCACGCGTTCGTGCGCCGGGGCGGAACGGGCCGTGACCAGGGCGGTGCGGATCGGCGAATCATCCGGGCCGTAGGCGGCCTGGATGGCGTGCAGGGCGGCCAGGAAGTTCTTGAACGGTCCGCCCGGCATCGGGTCGCGCGCCGC
The DNA here is from genome assembly GCF_041914865.1 of Pseudoduganella sp. Taxonomy (NCBI): domain Bacteria; kingdom Pseudomonadati; phylum Pseudomonadota; class Betaproteobacteria; order Burkholderiales; family Oxalobacteraceae; genus Pseudoduganella; species Pseudoduganella sp. The sequence continues at coordinate 23,044 of NZ_JAYSCO010000029.1, forward strand.
TTCCTTCTCGTTGCGGGCGAAGGCATCCAGGCCAAGCTGCTTGTAGATGCGCTCCGAATCGTCGGAGAACAGCACCGCGTCGCCGTCGAAGGCAATGCGCAGCTGGCCGCTGTCGTTCTCGCGGTTGGAGGGCAGGATGGTGGCGGCGGCGTGGCCATGGGCCAGCGATTCGCGCACATCGTCCGGGTTGGTGGACAGGAACAGCTGGGCGCCGAACGCTTCCACATAGCGGTGCGTGCTGGCGCCGGAGCAGAAGGCGGCGCGCTTGATGTCCAGCTGGTAGTGCTCGATCGAGTTGAAGATGCGCAGGCCCGTGTCGGCGCTGTTGCGCGACAGGAGCACCACTTCCACACCCTTGTTCAGGGCGAGCAGCTTTTTCACCAGCGTGAAGGCCGGGCCGGGCTCCAGCACCACGTGTTCGTTGGCGCGCTGGTGGGCGCAGTAGGCGTCCACGCCTTGCGTCTCATAGATCGCGTGGCTCTCATCGAGCTGGAACAGGGCGCGTGAAGAAATGGCGATGACAAGCTTCATACTTCCTCCTTTAGCGCTATTGTCGCAGCTGCTGCGACAAAACGTGTCGCAGCGCGTGCGACGTATTTCGTCGCAGCCGCGCGCCATACTCCGGCCGGTCTGCAACGCGCCAGGGAGGCAATGTTTGGCTGGAATGATTACGGCGGCCGAGATCACGGCGGCAATGGAGTTTGTGCGTGGCCTGACGGTGGCGCGCGATGGTTTGCTGGCTTGCCCGGTGTCGCGCCTGCAGGTGCGCTTCCGCCTGGGTTACCAGCATGCGTGCTCGCTGGCGGCGACGCTGGAGGCGCAGGGGTTCTGGGAAATTGTGGTGACGCCAAGCGGCATGCGCGGCGCAAGGCTCAAATAATTGCTACAATGAAACATCGGATAACTAAAGGTTAAGGTAGATGGCTTCCAAAGAATCCATGCTGCGCCAGTGGAATATGCTGCGCCTGGTGCCGCGCGCGCCGCAGAGCATTACGGCGGCGGATATCACGGACCGGCTGGCGCAGGCTGAATTCCCGGTCGATAAACGCACGGTCGAACGCGACCTGAACGCGCTGGCAGGCTTGTTCCCGCTGCTGGTGGACGACTCCAGCAAACCGTTCAAGTGGAGCTGGCAGCGCGATGGCGCCGCCTTCAGCCTGCCGGGCATGAGCGTGCCGGAAGCGCTGACCCTGACCATGGTGGAGCAGCACCTGCGGCACCAGCTGCCGCCTTCGACGCTGGACGCCTTGCGGCCGCACTTCTCGGCGGCCGCGCATACGCTGGCCGCGACCGACGACAAGGCGCACACCAAGGCCTGGCTGGGCAAGGTGCGCAGCATCCCGGCCGCCCAGCCCTTGCTGCCGCCGGAGCTGGACGATGCCTGCCAGCGCACGGTCTACGATGCGCTGATGAAGGACAGCCAGCTCAAACTGCATTACCTGAAACGCGACGGCAGCACGCTGGCCGTGTACGAGGCGGTGCATCCGCTGGCGATTGTGCAGAAGGGCGGCACGGTGTACCTGGTGTGCCTGTTCGCCGGCTACGACGACGCGCGCACCATTGCCCTGCACCGCGTGAAGCAGGCCGAAGTCCTGCACCTGCCGGCGCGCCGCCCGGCAGGCTTCGATATCGATGCCTTCATCGCACAGGGCCAGTTCGGCATTGCCGACGGCGGCGAGATCCGCCTGCAGGCGGTATTCAAACGCGCCGCCGGCGAGCACCTGGCGGAAACGCCGTTGAGTAAGGACCAGGTGCTGTTCAACGAATCGCCCGACACCTTGCGCCTGATCGCCACCGTGCCGCGCACGCGCGCCCTGACGTGGTGGCTGCTGGGCTTCGGGGACGGTGTGGTGGTGCACGAGCCGGCCGACCTGCGCGAAGAACTGCGGCAAACCGCGCTGCGCATGGCTGCCGCGTATGGAGGCGGCGATGCCGGTGCTGCTTGAACATATCGACGCCATCGGCCGCAGCAAGCAGCGCGACGTGCTGTACCTGGAATTCGATGCCCACGCCGGCCGCGCGCAAGTGCTGGCGTGGCTGGACGCGCATGGCATGGCCTGGCAGGAATGCGGACCGTTCTGCGATGGCAGCGGCCTGCAGCCCTATCGCGGACAGGTGTACATCGACGTGCCGTACGACGAAGGCTTGCCGCAGTACCGCACCCTGCGTAATTACCTGGAGTACGCGGACGGCAGCATGCGCCAGGAAGGCGTGCGCTTTTACGCCATGCCGCTGGCGATGGCGATGCGCAACGCGCACCACGACGCACCTGGTTACTGGGACTAGTGGTGCACGCGCCGCCAGAGCCGGACCAGCCATTCCAGCAGGGCGGCCATGGGCTTGCGCAGGAAGGGGATATCGTAGGACAGCAGCAGTAAGCCGATGACGATGTCTTCCACGCCCAGCACGGGCAGGTAGGGCAGGAAAATGCCCACCGCGATCAGCAGCAGCGCCAGGGGGATGCGCACCCAGCGCGCCTGGTCGGAGCGCGCCCATTCGATGAAGCGCCGGGCTTTGCCCGGGACTTCACGTTCCAGGTCGTCGACCGCATGGTCGAGCTTCTGTTTGCCGTCCTTAGCCATGGCCTAATGCTACAGCGCCCCGGCAAAGGGGCGCGCGCGAATGGCCAGGCTGCTTACAGCTTGAAGGTCAGGCCGGCGTACACGGAGCGGCCCATGCCTGCCACGCCGATCCCGTACGGTACGCCGTTCAGCGCCATGGTCATGCCCTGGCCGACGTAGGCGCCGCCCAGCGGCAGATCGTAGCGGCGGTCGAACAGGTTGTCGATGCCGAAGTCGAGCTGCACCTTCTTCCAGGCGTAGCTGGTGCGCAGGGCTGCCAGCGCGTAGCCTGCGGTGCGCCGTTCATTGTGCACCTGCGAAGTGCGGTCCTTGGCCGATACCGCCTGCAGCTCCAGGGTGCTGCTCAAGGCGCCCAGGCGGTGGTTCAGCGCCAGGCGGGTATTGAGCGGCATCATGTTGTACAGGTTGTCGCCGGTGCTGCGGTTTTCGCCGCGCACATAGTTCACCAGCAGGTCGCCGGACAGCGAACCGTAGGCGCCGCTGGCCAGCGCCGCATGGCCGGCGATTTCGGCGCCGTACAGCGTGGCGTCGACGTTGGCAAAGCGCAGGTTGACGAAGACGTTCGGCTTGCAGGTCGTCAGGCAGCGGGCGTCGATGTAGTCGTTCACCCTTGTGTAGTAGGGCGAGAAGGCGAGCGACCATTTCTCCTGCGCGGCGTCGTGCCATTCGATGCTGCCGGTGGCCATGTGCGCCACTTCGGGGCGCAGGGATGGATCGCCGACGTAGCCGTTGCCGTCGCCCGCAATGTTCACCATGGCCATCGCCATGCCGCCGGTGGACCAGGTGTAGCGCTCGTACAGGTTGGGCGAGCGGGTCTTGCGGGCGTAGCCGAACTTGATGGTGGCTTCCGGCGACGGCACGTAGCGTGCCTGCGCGGTCAGGTCCAGGTTGTGGTCGTCGCGCTTGCGGTCGAGGGCGTTGAAGGCGCTGGCGTCCTTGAGGTAGCTGGCGTTATAGCCTTGCACGGTGCCGGTGTTGCTGGTGACCTGTTCGGCGCGCAGGCCGAGCTGGGTGAACCATTGCGGGCTCCAGCGGCGCTCCCATTCGGCGAAGCCGGCCAGGCGGTCGCGCTGGCCGTCGCGGATGTTCCAGAACGTGTCCGGCGCCATGCCGCCGCCGGAAGGTTCCCACCAGTCGTCCAGGCGGTAGCGGCGGTAGTCGGCGCCGATGCGCAGCGTGTCGCGTTCCGCCAGCTGGGTGGTGGCCTTGAGCGAGAGGCCGGTGTTTTCGCCTTCGGTATCCATCGGCATGCCGGGGATGTTCTTCAGCGCGCCGTACCAGAACTGCTTGTCCGGGCCGAAGTTCATGGCGTGGCGCGTGTGTTCGCGGTAGACGCGGCCTTCCAGCGTGCCCCAGCCGAAGCGTTCCAGGTAGCGCAGGTTGATCTGCTCGCTGTCGTTGCGGGTCAGGTCCATGCGCTGGTTGGGGAAGCCCTGGTAGGGCATGCGCTGCAGGCCGAGCTTAAGTTCCAGCAGGCGCCCTTCGGCGCGCATGGCCAGGGTCAGCGCGTGGTTGCGCGATTCGTAGGCGGAGGAGCCGACGGCGCGGCCGTTGCCATCTTCATAGTTGTCGGACTTGATCGATGCGCCGCGGTAGCTGGCGGAGAAGGTCTCGCTGGCCAGGGTCGCGGCCAGGCTGGCGTCGCGCACATTGCCGTTGCTGCGGTAGACAAAGGTGGCCTGGCCTTCGCGCAGAAGGCCGCCGGCTTCGGCGAATTTCGGGTCGGCCGAGCGCACGCGGATGGTGCCGCCGATGGAATCGCCGCCCACGCTCACCGGGGTAATGCCGGGCAGGACCTGGATCGATTCAACTTGCGACGGCGCGATGTACGACAGCGCGGGATTCATGTGGTTGGCGCAGGCCGAAACCAGGTCCATGCCGTCGACCTGGATGCGCAGGCGGTCGTCGGCCAGGCCGCGGATCGAGGGCAGGGCGGATACACCGCCGCCGCTGACCATGCTCACGCCGGGCACGGATTGCAGCAGGGCTGCGGTATCGCTGGGGAAGCCTTTTTTGCTGACGTCCACTTGCATGACGTCTGGGTTGGAGCCGGTGATGACAACGGTAGGGAGGGTGGTTTGCGCGTAGCAGGGCAGTGCGGTAGCAACAGACATTGCAAGCAGGTGCTTGCGTAACTGCGGTTTCATTTTTTTTCTCCGGTGTGACTGGGTGTGCGCCGCGGGGGCGCGGCGCATTGGAATAAGAGCAGGTGTCACACGGCTGGAGGGGGCGCGCGCGCCTGTTGCGGCAGATGGGATTCGCCATCGTGGTTCGCCGCGATGATGGCGGTCCGAGGACCTGTGAGGTCATGCGGTGCGGGAGCGGAGGGTTTGCTGAAGCCGGGCGCCAGGGCCGGGCCGCCGCAAAGCTGGCACTGGGCCAGGCAGTCCGCCATCCCATGTTCGTCTTGCGTATCGTGGTGATCGTGCTCGCTGCAGGCCGCGTGGTTCATCTGCGGCATGACCGCCTGCGCTGCGGCGGCATAGCCTTGCAGTGCTACGTAGAGCAGCAACAGCAGGGTAATGAAGCGGCGGGTGAAGCGTGGCGAGAGCATGTGCCCATCGTAGCGATGGCAGGGTTATCAATCCATGAACAAGGTCAAGGATTTGCGCGCATCCGCTCAATGACGGCGCTGGTGATCACGCCGGAATAGGCTACGCGCTGGCCCTGGGCGTCGTACCAGTAGCTGCGCGGTTTCTCGCCGCGCCAGCGCGGGTCGATGGCATAGCGCAGGCGTTCGGGCGGCAGGGCGCCGAAGCTCCAGGCATCGGCCATCAGGTCGATGGAGGAGAGACGCTTCTTCACCATGCCGGCAAGGGCGGCATCGGCCAGCGGGTCGGTGGTAATGGTGACGATGTCGAAGCCGGGATTGGCGGCGCGCGCCTTCGCCAAAACGTCCAGGCTTTGCTGGCAGAATTCGCAATCCATCGACCACACCAGCAGTACGAATGGCTTGCCCTTGTGGCTGGCCGCGATCTGTTCCGGGCTGAGCGGTTCGAACGGCTTCAGGCCGCTGGCGCTGGCGGCGCTGGCCGCAGCCAGGGCCGCTGCCGCCAGGGCCACGATGGAAAAAGTACGCAGCATGTCCATGTTCAATCCTCGATCTTGCGGACGACGAAACCCTCGTCAGCGGTGCGCCACAGCAGCCAGGCCGCGCCGCCATGGCGCAGCAGGTGCGGATGGTCGGAATTGCCTTGCGTGGTGGCGAGCGTGTGCTCGCGCCAGGTGGCGCCGCCATCCTGCGATACCTTGGCGTGGATGCCGGTGGCCGTGCCGTCGAACTCCTTCCATGCCACGACCACGCGGCGCCCGATGGCAGCCACTTCGCCTTGTTCGGCTTGCGGGCCGCCCAGGCGCATCAGCTTTCCATTGCCCGAGTAGAAAAGGCCGCCTTCGTCATTGGCGCCGCTGAACCAGACCTGGTGGCGCTGGCCACTGCTGTCGAACGCCAGCGACGGGCCGCGATGCGGGCAGGCGTCGATCTTCCAGCCGTCGTGCGTCGCGCGCTCCGGTTGCGCTGGCCGGCCGCTGGCGGGCAGCAGCGCGATGGCGTGGTCGCGGATGTTCGGCTCGAAGATGTGGCGCCACATGGCGTGCACGCGTCCCTGCTCGTCAAGCGCGGTGGCGACGCGGCAGCATTCGCAGGTGTGGTCGGCCAGCTTGATGTCGTCGCCGAAGCTGGCGCCCTGGTTTGCGGAGACGGCGTAGTAGATGGCGATGCCGCGATATGGCCGCTGGGCGGCCTGCGCGGCGTCCTTATCGCGCTTATCGAGCCAGGTGAGGAAGATGCGGCCTTCCGCATCGACCTGGATATCGTCAAAGCGGTGGCCGGTTTCGGCCCGGTCGCGTTGCACGGTTATCGGGGCGGAGAAGGTTTGGCCTCCGTCTACCGACCGAGTGAAACGAATATTGCCCGTATGTGGCTTTCCGAGCGACTGCGTGTAGCTCAGGTAGAGCTGGCCTTGCGGGCCGAAGGCGATTTTCGGCCGTGCTTCGCCGTTTGCCTCCACCGCTTCCGGCTTCGCCAGCACGGCGCGCGGCGCGCTCCAGCTGCGGCCCTGGTCCGCGCTCGTTTGCAGGATGATGTTGCCATCGGCGGCATGGGCCACCCACAGCCGCCCCTGCGCGTCGAAGGCGCCAGAGCTGCCCAGCTGGGGCAGGGACGTCGCAGCCAGGGCGGCGGGGGCCGTCAGGGTCGCGGCGGCAAGGAAGGGGAGCAGGTAGGCTTTCATGCTGCGATGATCGCCTGGCAGTGTGGCACCGTTCCATGACTCAGATCAACTTCGCCGAGGGTGACGATTGGAGAGAATCAAACGCGCTTTTGCGCACTACAATGGAATCACCCAACCAAAGTGTTTATGCCCGCTGCGAAGCGGGCTTTTTTTTTGTTCAGAAGCGGTAGCTGCCGCGCAGGTAGAACTGGCGTCCCAGGGCGTCGGCATAGCGGCCGTCGTAGCCGGACTGGTTGCCGCCGCCGGCGGTGCGGATGGTGAACGGCGGCGCGCGGTCCAGCAGGTTGCGGATGCCGAAGGTGAGCGAGGCGCTGGCGTTCCAGGCGAACTTGCTTTGCCAGTCGAGCGTGGTGTACGAGGACACCTGGCGTTTCATGGCGACGAAGGGGCCGGCGCTGCCATCTTCCCTGAGTTCGACCACGGTGGCGGCGCCGACGCTGTACACCTGGTCGGTGTAGCCGGAGCGGTACTGCAGCGCTGCCGTGTGGGCCCAGCGCTGGCTGGTGGCCAGCGTGGCGGCCAGGCGCGAGATGATGCGGAAGGTGACGTTGGAGTAGGAGTTGAAGCGGCCGATGTTCTTCTCCACGCCGGCGCCCGGCGCTTCCTGTTCGGACTTCAGCATGTACGTGCCGGTCCAGTGCACGCCCAGTTTGCCCACGGCGGTCGGCAGCTTGAGGGTGTGGTCCCAGTCCACGCCCTGGAAGCGCGAACTGGCCAGGTTGAATGGCGTAAGCGCGGCGGCCAGCACGTTCAGTTTCTGGATCGGGTTGTAGTAGGTGCGGAACAGGGCGTCGTACACGGTGGGGTTGTCGAACACGACGTCTTCCGACAGGGTCTGGATCTGGTTGGTCAGGCGCACATCCCACCAGTCCAGGCCGAGCGAGAGCTGGCTGGCCGGTTCATAGCGCAGGCCGATGCTGGCTTGCCTGGACTGCTCCGGCTTCAGGCCGGCCTCGCCCTTGAACGGATTGCCGCCGGTGAGCAGGGTGTATTCGGTGGAACCGGGGAAGCACAGCGCGTAGCGCGGGTCGCTGCGGTTGGTGATGGGGCAGACGTGGAAGCCGGACGCGCCGCCGTCCTGCAGCGGATTGACGATGGAGGTCAGGTCGGCCATCTTGAAGCCGGTGCCGTAGGAGGAGCGCAGCAGCAGCGGCTCCAGCGGGCGGTAGCGCAGGGCGAGCTTGTAGGTGGCCTTGCTGGCGGAGTTGCCTTGCGTGCCGCTGTCGCTGTAGGCGTTGGACACGGCGCTGTAGCTGTCGTAGCGGGCGGCGGCGGTCAGGTCGAGCTGTTTGGCCAGCGGCAGCAGCAGTTCGGCATAGCTGCCCCAGTTGCGGCGGTGCGCATCGACCGGTTTCGAGCCGGGGAAGAAGGCCAGGTCCGGGTCGTACTGGTAGGACTGGCGGCTGGCATCGGCGCCGATGCCCAGCTGGGCGCTGCCGCCCGGCAGGCCGAACAGCGAGGTCGAAGCGCGCGCGTTGAACACGTCCAGGCGCGAGTCGGTGGCGCTGACCTTCTTGTGCAGCACGATGGGCGCCAGCACGGAGGCCGCGCTGCCAGCGGGCGCGAAAGGATCGAACGCGCCGCTGTCCAGCAGGGCCTGGAATTTGGCGTTGTCGACATAGCCGCCGACCGCGCTGTCGCTGGCCTTGTTCTGCGAATGGGTATGGCTGGCGCTGTAGTCCCACTTGGCCAGGTTGCCTTCCAGGCCGAGCGTCAGGTGGCGCACATCGGTGCGGAAGTCGTTGGTGCGGCCGCCGGCGTCGAGCAGGCGGACGTTCATGGAGGCGCCGGTGACCTGGGCGGGGCTGATGCCGAGGCGCGCCAGGTGGGGCGCGACCGACTTGTTGTACATGTTGCCGCCGATCGGCACGCTGTAGCCGTTGGCCAGCGGCGCATACTGCGCAATGCTGTCGAAGCGGGAGCCGACCAGCTCCGCGAACACGGTGGTGTTCTCGCCCAGCTTGACGTTGGCGGAGCCGAACAGGCTGTCGCGCTGATGCTCGGGCAGCGCCTGCACCAGGCTGGTGAAGTCGAACTGGCAGGCCTTGTCCACCAGGTACAGGCGCATGCCGTTGCACTTGCCCGTGGCCAGGTAGTCGGGCGTGAAGACGACGGAGTTCGGCTGGCCGGCCGCATCCAGGTAGCGCACGGTGGCGCGGCCCGGCTGGGCGTTGGTGCTCAGGCGATACAGCGCATAGCGTTTGCCGTCCTGGGTGAAGGGGATCACGCCGCTTTGGCTGAAGCTGCGCTGGCTGACGTGCAGGGCGCGCTGCTCGTCGCGCGCGGCGGAGAGCAGCACGTTGTAGCCATCCTTATCGAGGTCGCCCCAGCCCTTGGTGATGCTGGCGCTGTGCGAGCGGCCGCCGCTCTCCTGCGGGCGGTTCAAGCCTGCTTCGATCACCAGCGCCTGCTGGTCCTTCTTGAGGATGAAGTTGACCACACCGGCAATAGCGTCCGAACCGTACAAGGTGCTGGCGCCGTCAGCCAGGATTTCCACGCGCTCAACGGCGGACAGCGGGATGCCGGCCAGGTTGACGGTGCTGCCGGAGGTGGCGGGCGCCATGCGTCGGCCATTCAGCAGGACCAGGGTGTAGCCTTCGCCGATGCCGTGCAGGGATGCGGTCTGCACGCCGTTGCTGCCGCCGTTGACGGAGGACGAGGCGGTGGTGAAGCCTTGCATGGCGGGCAGCATCGCCACCAGGTCGGCCACGGAGTTGACGCCGCTCTGTTCGATCTGCGCGCGCGTGAGCGTCTGCACCGGCAGCGCGCCTTCGGCCGCAATGCGCTTGATGCTGGAACCGGTGATGTGGACGCGCTGGATATCGTCCTGTGCATATGCCGCGTGTACCAGCATGCCCAGGCTGAGCGCAACGCCGCTGCTGAAGATGTGTCGCATGTGAGTCTCCCTTTTTTGGTCTATTGGTGAGCAGGGAGATTAGTCTTCAAAGCCTTTCCGCAGGTATGAAGAAAACGCGGCGATGTATTGAGTTATCAGATATCTATGTGTGCTGCCGGGCCGGCGCGGCGCGCAAGGCCAGTGCGCACAAGGTGAGCAGGCCGATGGCGGCCAGCACCAGCCAGGGCAGGGCCGGCGTGCGCACGGCGCGGCTCCAGTCCAGCAGCCAGCCGCCGGCCGTGTAGCCGAACAGGCCGCCCACGGCCAGGCCGAAGCGGCTCAGGCCCATGTAGCTGGCGCGCGCCGATGGCTGCGCATAGCGCGACACCAGCGATTCGCGCGCCGGTTCCGCCACCAGTGAGCCGGTATAGAACACGGCGACGCAGGCAAACATCGGCGCCAGGCCGCGCGTCACCGCCATGGCCAGTACGGCGCAGCACATGATGCCGATGCCGGCCAGCAGGCGCGCCTCCAGCGTCAGGTAACGCTCGCCCAGGCGCGCCATCGGGTACAGCAGAAGCAGGGCCAGCACCGCGTCCATCGCGTACATCCAGGCCACGGCGCGCGGCGTGCCGGCCAGCTCGGTCAGCGTGACCGGCACCAGCAGCATCAGCTGCACGGTCAGGATGTAGTATCCGCTCAGCGTCAGCACCAGCAGCAGGTAAGGGCGGTCGCGCAGCGGCGTGCGCATGGCCGCCAGGGCCGACGTGCCCGGCGTGGCGGCGCGGTAGGCCGGCAACAGCCAGTGGTTGGCCAGCGCGGCCAGCATGAACACCAGGCAGCCGCCCAGTGCCACCCAGCGGAAATCCAGTCCCAGCAGCATGGTGCCGAGCAGGGCGCCGCTGACGGCGGCTACGCTCTCCTGCATCATCAGCAGCGAGAAGAAGCGCGGGCGTTCGGCCGGACGCGTGAGCTTGACCACCAGCGCCGCGCGCGCCGGGTCGAACAGCGCGCCGCCCAGGCCGGACAGCACGCAGGACAGGAGCAGCCAGGCCGGATTGGCGGCGAAAGCCATCAGCGCGAAGCCGAGTGCGCGCAGCAGCATGCCGGCAATGATCATCGGCTTGGCGCCAAAGCGGTCCGAGAGCGAGCCGCCGAACAGGGCCAAGCCTTGCTGCGACACCTGGCGCACACCCAGCGCCAGGCCGACGGCGGCAGCGGCCCAACCGAGCTGGCCGACGAAATGCAGGCCGATGATGGGGAACACCAGGTAGAAGCCGGCCACCACCAGCATGTGGTCGAACATCAGGAAACGCTTGCCCAACCTTCTTGCCCGTGCCGCCGCTGCCATGCCTGCCCCCATGAGTAATGCTGACAGTGTAGGCAGGCTTAAGACATAATAGAAGCCGCTATCTCATGATATTTCGTATTGGAATTTGTTATGGCTATGAGCATCGACGACCTGTCCCTGCTGGTCGAAATCGTGGAGTCCGGCAGCTTCAGCCTGGCCGCCGCGCACCGCCGCTGGTCGCAGCCGCAAGTCAGCCAGCGCGTGGCGGCGCTGGAGGAGCAGCTGGGCGTGCAGCTGTTCGCCCGCCACCGCCGCGGCGCCACGCCGACGCCCGCGTGCCTGACTTTCCTGCCGTCGGCACAGCAGGCGCTGGACGCGATTGCCGCCGGCCGGCAGGCGGTGCAGGGCGCGCCGGCGCTGCCGCAGGTGACGCTGGCCTGCGTCCCCTCGCTGACGTCGCTGATCTTCGGCCCCTTGCTGCTGGAGCTGGCCGACGCGCCGCTGGAAGTACGCTGTACCACCGACCACTCGCCCGTGATCATGGACAAGCTGCTGACCGGCAGCGCGCAACTGGGCTTTGTGCTGAAGTGTCCCGCCATCGCCGGCATCCAGCTGGAGCGGCTGCACGTGTCGCCGATTGTGGCCGTGGTGCGGCGTGGCCATCCCCTGACGCGGCGCCGCCACCTAACGCTGGCCGACGTCGCCGATGCCCGCCTGGCGCCGCAGTTCTGGGGCGAAGGCTGCGATGAACTGATCCGCCTGCTGCGCGCGCACCGCCGCAGCGATAGCGCGATCCACGCCATCCAGCCCGCCAGCGCCGCGATCGAGCTGGCGCTGGAGCACGGCTTCCTGACCTTCATGCCGGAAATGGCCGCCGCGCGCCAGCTCAAGCTGGGCAACCTGGTCAAACTGGATATCGCGGACTTGCCGCAGTGGGAATGGGAAGCGATGGCCGCCTGGCGCAGCGGCAAGCGGCCCGATGCAGCCAAGCAGCGCGTCATCCAGGCGGTGAGGAAGATTCGGGGTCAGGTCTGACAATCGGACAAAAGCT
>NZ_JAYSCO010000029.1:35045-64650 GCF_041914865.1 Pseudoduganella sp.
GGGCAGCTTTTGTCCGATTGTCAGACCTGACCCCGAATTTCAATGGCGGCGCTGGTCGGGGTAGGCGAGCACGCGCAGGATGACGCTGCGCGGGACCTGCTTGCTTTGCATGTAGATCCAGGCATTGGCGGCGCCCATTTGCGCCAGCAGTTCGATGCCTTTGTCGACCTGCATTGCCAGTTGATGGTTGTAGCGTGTATCGCTCATGATGCCGCCCCCGAATAATTATCCAATCATTATCGAATAATACTGTCGGGCGAGCAACTGGTTTCGAGGAAGCCCAGCAGTACTTCGTTGACCGCGGCGGCGTGCGTGATCGGGGCCATGTGGCCGCCGGCGGTAAGGGTCATTTGCGCTTGCGGCAGGGCGGCCGCCAGCGCTTCGGCTACGCGGCGGGTGGAGGCGGGGCCTTTGGCGCCGGCCAGCACCAGGGCGGGCATGTCGAGCTGGGCCATGTCGGCCACGGTGGCCGGTTCGCCCAGCAGGGCGACGAAGTCGAGCTTGACCTTGGCGATGCCGGCGGTGAAGCGGGCGCGCTGTACCTCGGGCAGGCTGTCGAAGGCGCCGTCGCGGTTCCAGTAGTCGATGAAGGTGCGGGTGGCGTCTTCGGCGGTGGCGGCGGCGCCGATGCGCGCCACCACGGCTTCGATTTCCTGGCGGCCGGCGTCTTGCGGCGACAGCAGGTGGAAGGCGACCGGTTCGAATACGGCCAGCGACAGCACGCGCTCGCGCATCTGGCGTGCCAGGCGCAGGGCGGTGGCGCCGCCGTAGGAGTGGCCGACCAGGTGGAACGGTTCGCCGGCGTCCAGGTGGGAGGCCAGCGCGGCGGCGACGGCGTCGGCTTCATGCGCCAGCGTGTAGCCGGCGGCGGCCGCTTCCGTCGGGAAGGCGGACTTGCCGTAGCCCAACAGATCGATCGCGATGAAGCGGTAATTGGCCTCTTGTTCGGCCATCAGGGCAGCCCATTGGCTGCGGGAGCTGAGTGAACTGTGCAACAGAACAACGGCTGGGCGTGGGTCTTGCGTAGTGTGCATCTTCTTCTCTGAAAAACCGATATCCAAAAGACAAGCCCGCTATTATACCGTGCTACCATGGGCAAGTTATGAGACTGCTACCCCGACTGTTGCTGGTCGCCTTGGGCAGCCTGCCGGCCAGTGCCAGCCGCGCGGGCGAGTCGATTACTGTCTTCTACAATGTGCGTCCGCCTTACCTGGTGCAGCAGGAGGACGGGGCGCCCGCCGGCCTCACCGGCACGCCGGCCCAGAAAGCCTTTACGGCGGCCCGGGTGCAGGTGCACTGGAGCATCATGCCGACCAACCGCCAGATCGTGATGATCCGCGAGAATGGCGGCCGCTATTGCGCCATCGGCTGGTTCCAGACGCCGGAACGCGATGCGTTCGCCAAATTCACCAAGCCCTTGTACCGCGACCAGTCGTGGATGGTGCTGGTCCATTCCGGCCTGGCGCTGGATGAGCGCGACAGCCTGGGCAATGTGCTGGCCCGGCCCGGCTTGCGCGTGATGGTCAAGGATAAGTATTCCTATGGCCGCGGCATTGATGAGCTGCTGGTGCGCCACAAGCCGGCCATCGCCGTCTCCACCGGCTCCAGCTTGCAAATGCTGCAGTCGCTCGGGGCGCAGAGTGTGGACCTGATTTTCGTGTCGGAGGAGGAGGGCCGCTACCTGCTGGCGAATGCGGTGTCGCTGGCCGGCAAGCTGCGCCTGTTGCGCCTGGCCGATATGCCCAGGAGCGAGACGCGCCACATCATGTGTTCGCGCGAGGTGCCGGATGAGGTGATCGAACGGCTCAACAAGTCGATCCGGTTCAACCGTTAGATGTCGAAATTCCTTACAGAAATCTGTTCATCCCACAACGTTCCCCTTGATTAACAGGCTTGGCGCAGAAATTGCTTAGTGCTTTCTGTACCGATGGGAGGCCCAAAGTGATCATGGAACGCTCTGCTTTACCCGCGCTGTTGCTGACGCTACTGCTCGGCTTGCTGATGCAGGGCATGCTGGCGGGGCTGCACTTTTCGACGGCGCGCGCGGAATGGGTGTACCGCACCCTCTACCTGGTGGCCTTGCTGCTGAACCTGCTTGCCGTGCGGCGCCTGAACCCTGCCTCCCTGTCGGCTGCCGTGCTGCCGCTGGCGCCGATCGTACTGGCGGTGGCGATTACGTACCTGTCCCTCAGCGATGCCGAGGCGCCGGCCCAGGTCACCCTGCTGCTGCTGCCCATCGTGCATGGTGCTGCGGCGGGCTGCATGCTGCTGTTGCCGCTGGAAGACGACGCGGCTTGAATTAGCGCGCGCTGGCGACCTTGTCGCGCAGGTCGAGTGCCTGCCGGGCCAGGCGCAAGGTTTCCACGTCGATTTTCGGCGGTACCCGTACCGGGGCTTTGCGCACCCAGTGGCTGCGGCCCTGCTCGGACGGCGGCAGCACGAAGTACTCCTTTTCCGGCAAGGCGCGCCGCGTATCGGCTGTGGTCTCGCAGGGCCGGTCCGTCAGCACGACGGTGCCGCGCGGATCGATGCAGCGGAACAGGGTGTCCTCGGCATGGGCCGGTGGCGTGGCGGCGCCCAGCGCGCTTGCGCAGCAGATAGCGCAGGAGATCATGAATTGCCGCATGGCGCACCTCCTTCAATTCGATGCGGCCAGTGTGCGGCAGGGGCGGTTTAGGGTCTGTGCGGCGTTTCACCGTGGGCGCGCAGCAGCGCGTCCCAGGCGGGAATGGCGCCGCGCCAGAACGCGTCGATGCTGTCGGCCTGCAGCTCCAGGCCGAGGAAGCGCGCGGCCGGCAGCAGGGCGCTGTCGAGCAGGCTGGCCGCCGGCGCGCCGGTATCGAACGCCTGGGCGCCGGTTTGTTTCGATAATTTCTCGCCGTCGGCATTGACCACCAGCGGCACGTGCAGGTAGCGCGGCTGCGGCAGGCCAAGCAGCTGCTGCAGGTAGAGCTGGCGCGGGGTGGAGTCGAGCAGGTCGGCGCCGCGCACGATATCGGTGATGCCCTGCGCGCCGTCGTCCACCACCACCGCCAGCTGGTAGGCCCAGAAGCCGTCCGCGCGGCGCACCACGAAGTCGCCCACTTCGGTGGTAATGTCCTGGCGCACGTCGCCGGCGAAACGGTCGTGGAAGTGGATGATGCAGTGCGGCTCCTGCGGCGTGCGCAGGCGCAGCGCGCGCGCCGTGCGGCCCGGCGCCAGGCCGTTGCGGCAGGTGCCGGGATAAACCAGGTTGGGCAGGCCGGCCTGGCCCAGGCGCAGCTGCGAATCGGCGATCTCCTTGCGCGAACAGCCGCACGGGTAGATGTGGTCGCCCAGCTGGCGCAGCGCCGCCTCGTACAGGTCCTCGCGCCGGGTTTGCCAGGTCACCTCGCCGTCCCACTGCATGCCGCAGCGCTGCAGCGACGCGAGGATATGCTGGTCGGCGCCGGCCACGTTGCGGTCCTTGTCCACGTCTTCCACCCGCACCAGCCATTGGCCGCCGTGCACTTTGGCGTCGAGGTAGCTGGCCATGGCCGCTACCAGGGAACCCAGGTGCAGCGGGCCGGTCGGGGAGGGCGCGAAACGGCCGATGTAAGGCGAATTCTTCATACGGCGCGTAGGATACCATCCCGCATGCTGCGCTGCAGCTTGGCGCGCCGCGCAAATCCGCTAGAATGCCCCGCGCGGCCCTCGGCCGACCCTATGGACAATCACCATTCGAAGACATGAAAACTCTCACTAAGTTCACCCTGGCCGCCAGCGTTGCGCTGGCATTGCCCGCCGTCGCCGCCAACAAGGCCGTGCAGCCGGTCGTGCAGGAAGCGCCTTTGCGCGCCCACCTGGCTTTCCTTGCCAGCGACCTGCTGGAAGGCCGCGGCACCGGCCAGCGCGGCGGCGACCTGACCGTCTCCTACCTGGAAAACCAGGCCATGGCCGTGGGCCTGAAGCCGGGCAACGGCAACAGCTATCGCCAGCTGGTGAAGATCGCCGGCGTCAAGACCGATGCGGCGGCTTCCAGCCTGCGCCTGGAAGTGAACGGCGCGGCGCTGCCGGCCAGCTTCGGCAAGGACTGGGTGTATGCGCCGGGCGATGCCAAGGCGGCGCACAGCTTCAATGCCGACCTGGTGTTCGTGGGCTACGGCATCACCGCGTCGGAAGAGGGCTGGGATGACTACAAGGGCCAGGATGTGAAGGGCAAGGTCATCGTGATGATGGTGAACGACCCGATGCCGACGGCCGAGGCGCCGAACCGCTTCGGCGGCAAGGCGCTGACCTACTACGGCCGCTGGACCTACAAGTTCGAGGAGGCCAAGCGCAAGGGCGCCATCGGCGCGCTGCTGATCCACACCGACGCTTCCGCCTCCTACGGCTACAGCGTGGTCAAGAACAGCTGGGACGGCGTGGAACGCTTCCAGCTGGCGCAGGGCACACCGGGCACCGAGCTGCAGGGCTGGCTGACCAACGACGCCGCCGTGGCCCTGTTCAAGGCGTCCGGCCTGGACCTGGACCAGCTGCGCGCCGCCGCCGAGCGCAAGGACTTCCAGCCGGTGCCGCTGAAAGCGAAAGTGGTGGGCGAGATGAAGGCGGAAGTGCGCCTGGTGGACCAGTTTAACGTGGCGGGCGTGGTGCCGGGCACCGATCCGAAGCTGAAGGATGAAGTGGTGATCTATACCGCGCACTGGGACCACCTGGGCAAGCAGGGCAGCAGCGGCGACACCATCTACAACGGCGCCGTCGACAATGCTTCCGGCACCGCCGCCTTGCTGGCCATGGCGCAGGAGGCGGTGAAGGCGCCGGCCAAGCGCAGCCAGATGTTCCTGTGGGTGGCGGCGGAGGAGCAAGGCTTGCTCGGTAGCGCGGCCTACGCCGAGGCGCCCCTGTGGCCGCTGGCGAAAACGGCCGCCAACCTGAACCTCGATTCGCTGAACTGGATCGGCACCACGCGCGATATCGGCACCGCCGGCAGCGAGCGCACCGACCTGGGCAAGATGGCGGAAGCCACCGCGAAGAACATGAAGATGGTGATCGCCAAGGAGAAGCCGGACCTGGCGGGCGGCTACTTCCGTTCCGACCACTTCAGCTTTGCCAAGGCGGGCGTGCCGGCATTCTCGATCACGTCCGGCAGCGACTACCTGGGCGACAAGGAGAAGGCGGAGCAGATGCGCGCGGCTTACCGCAAGAGCTACCACCAGGTCAGCGATGAATATGATCCTTCGTGGAGCATGGCGGGCATGACCCAGATGGCGCAGTTCACCCTGAACCTGGGCCGCATGGTGGCCGATGCGCCGAAGATGCCGGAGTGGAAAGCCGGCGACGCCTTCGGCAAGGCGCGCGCCA
The DNA here is from genome assembly GCF_041914865.1 of Pseudoduganella sp. Lineage (NCBI taxonomy): Bacteria > Pseudomonadati > Pseudomonadota > Betaproteobacteria > Burkholderiales > Oxalobacteraceae > Pseudoduganella > Pseudoduganella sp. The sequence goes on from NZ_JAYSCO010000029.1 coordinate 40,365, forward strand.
AGTAATAGCGCTTACGCGGCGGCGCCCAGCCGCCGCGTTGCCGCGCTGCGGCGTTCTTCATTCTTCATGGTTTCGCGCATGGTCAGCTGCACGAAATCGAGGTGCTGGTGGGCCGCGCGGCCCGCCACATCCATGCGGCGCTCGCGCACCGCTTCCCAGATCGTGCGGTGCTGTTCGCGCAGCTGGGCCCACAGGTCCGGGCGTTCATTCAGGTAGGCCAGGTTGCTTTCCACATGCCCTTGCATCACCTTGTGCAGGCTGGAGCTCAGGTGGCCGATCAGCACATTGTGCGAAGCCTCGGCGATCGCCTGGTGGAATGCCACGTCGGTCTCGATGCACTTTTCCATATCCTGTCCCGCGAACGCCTGCTCCAGCGCCAGGTAGCAGCTGCGGATGCGTTCGAAGTCTTCTTCCGTGGCGCGTTCGGCCGCCAGCTGCGCCGCCTGGCCTTCCAGCATGTGGCGGAACTCCAGCATGTCGCCGTGGATGTCGGGGTGGTCCTTCAGCATTTGCTGCCAGGGGTCGGTGAAGGCGGCCTGCATCGAGTCGGTGACGAAGGTGCCGCCGCCGTGGCGCGTCACCAGCAGGCCTTTGGCCACCAGGGACTGCAGCGCGCCGCGCAGCGAAGGGCGCGACACGCCCAGCTCCACCGCCAGTTCGCGCTCGGCCGGCAGGCGGTCGCCCGGTTTCAATGATCCTTCCAGGATGCGAGTTTCGAGTTCGGTGGCGACGACGTCGGACAGGCGTTGGGCAGAGGGCATAGCGGCGCTGGGCTAGTGGTAAGACCACGGGATGCTACCACAATTGACCCGCGCGCACGTGGTGGTCTATATTGCAACGCATGATGAATTTAGCGATCCTGTCCCTCGCCGTGGCCGCCAGTGTGAACAGCATTGGCTATCCGTCCGTCGCGGCGGCGCTGGAGGCGTTGAAGGCGCGCGCCGATGTCACGGTCACGCTGCAGGATGGCTGGACCATCGCCGATGACAAGGCGAACAATGCCTTGTGGTCGTTTGCGCCGGAGTGGCATGCGGCTTATCCGGCGGTGGTGAAGCGCACAGTGGTCAATGCCGATGGCCAGCCTGCCATCAGGATGCATACCCTTTGCCAGGGGACGCGCGAAGCGTGCGATGCGCTGGCGGACGAATTCCAGCGCGTCAACGCGGCCTTGCAGGCGGCGCTGGTGGCGCCCAAGCCGTCCGCTGCGGCGCCGTGGAAGCCGACTGCTTCGCAGAAGGCGCGGGTGGAGGAGTTGAGCAGGGCGTACTTCGCCGATAAGGATGCGCAGCGCTACCGCGAGGCGTGGACGCGGCTGGCGGCTGCGGCGCGGCAGGAGTTCAGCTTCGAGGAGTGGCGCAATGCCGCCGCCGGGGCGGCGGCCAAGGCCGGTGCGGTGCGGCAGCGCGATCTGAAGAAGGTGACGATCTACCGTTCTTCGCAGGGCGGCACGCCGGGAACCTATGCGGCGGTGGATTTCACCGGCCGTTTCGCCAATGCCGATACCTATTGCGCCTACCTGGTCTGGAGCGAGCAGGCGGATGGCAGCTTCCTCCTGGTGCGGGAGGAGGAAAACTATATCTACAAGGCGACCGAGGCGCAGCTGACGCCGGAGCAGCGCAGCAAGATGCGCGGCGTCTACCGCTGCGTGGATTGAGTCACTTCGCGGCTTGCTGGCGCAGCGCTTCCAGCGTGCGCGGCAGGCTGCGCTTGCTCATCATGTCGACGATCCAGCCGAAGCCGAACGGTACCGGGCCGGGATCGGCATACACGTGGTATTCGACCAGGGTCTTGCCGGCGTCGTTGCCGGGCTGCGGTTTGAACAGCCAGTAGCCGGTGGTGTCGGCAATGGTGTCGGCTGGCGGCAGGCCGCTTGGCACCAGGCGCCAGGCCAGGCGGCATTGGCCGGCGTCGGATTGCGGCTCCAGGCGCAGGCGGTACTTCTTTTCCTGGCCCAGGGGCAGGTCGAGGGTCAAGTCCACCAGCACGTAGCCTTCGCCGGCGCCGACGGTTTGCGCGCTTTTGGTGTTGGGCATGTAGCTGGCGTAGGCGGCGTAATCCTGCACCAGGGCGCACAGGCGCGGCACAGGTGCCTGCACCAGGGTCCAGGCGGTGAAGGCTTTGCCGGGCTGGCCGGTGCTGTCGGCCTGGACGACATGCACGGCGCCGCCGGCCAGCAGCACGGCATCGGGCGCAGCTTGCGGGGCGGGCGCGGCCAGCGCGGACGCAGGCGTGCCGGCGGCGGCCAGCGCGAGCGCGAGTGCTGCCGCCGGAGCAGTGGCGGCGCGCGGCAGGCGTGGGGCTTGTGGTGGCGGGCTGGCGCTGCTCATTTTTTCAGGGCGAGCGTGATGACGGTTCCGGTCAGGTCGATGCCGCGGATCGAGATGCTGCCGAACGATGGGCCGCCTGGCGCGGCGCCGTGGACGCGGATATTGTTGAAATTGATCTCGCCTATCGTGGTTGGCAGATTCAGGCTGATCGAGCCGTCCGGATTGATGGTGCTGGCGGCGCGGTGGGCGGCGTACACCACGTTATGCACGCTGGTGTCCGAATCGAGCACGCCCAGCACCGGATTGACCAGCTTGGCCAGGTCGCCGATCACCTGCACGCCGTTGCGTTTGAGCTGGTCGCGTACCTGGCGCACCAGTTCATCGTCCAGCCCTTGTGCCGAGACGCCTTCCAGTTCGCCCTCCGCCAGCGGCTGGAGCGCGCCGTCGCTGCGCGGCAGGGCCGCCGGCGCGCTGATGGCGGCTGGCGCGGCGGCGATGGCTTCGGCGGCATAGGCTTCCAGCGGCGCGAAGATGGCGCCGATCAGGGCCGCCGCCGAGCGCACGCGGCGCTGCTTGCGCAGCATATCCTGCACATGCTGCTGCGTCACCAGGTTCCACTCGGCGAAAATCTCGCCCAGGCGCTGGCCGGTCTGCCGCTGCTGTTCGATTGCACGCTGCAGCTGCTCTTCGGTGACCAGCTTGTGCTTGACCAGCAGCTGGCCGAACAGCTGGGCCGGATGTTCGGGTCTATACCATGCCATGTTTTTCTCCATGATTGGCGAGATCGGAAGGCGTCATGCCGAACCAGCGCTTGCAGGCGCGGTAGAAGGCGCTCGGCTCAGAGAAGCCTAGCTGGAAGCTGAGCATTTTCAAGGACAGTTCGCCCGCCTCCAGCGACTGGCGCGCCAGTGCGCGGCGGGTGTCGTCCACCACGGCGGAAAAGCTGGTGCCTTCTTCCGCCAGGCGCCGCTGCAAGGTGCGCTCGCTCATTGCCAGCAGGCCTGCCACCGCCTCGCGGTGCGGCGGCCCTTTGGGCAGCAGCGAAGCCAGGATTTCCTGCACCCGCGCCGTGAACGCCGGAGGATGCGCCTCCGCCAGCTGCGCCAGCACCGGCGCGCCGGCCGCCGGGCCGGATTGCGGCATGCCGCCGTTGGGCAGCGCCGCCACCATGTCGGAATCGGAAAACTCCATCACGTTGTGCGGCCGGTCGAAATGCACCGGGCAGCCAAAGGTGCTCTGGAAAAAGGCGGCGTTGGCCGGTTCGGGGAAGGCGTATTCCACCATCACCGGCACTGCGTCGTCGCGCCCCGAGGCGCAGCGCAAAGTGCGCAGCAGCACGCACCAGACAAAGTCGTAGCGCTGGCGCGGCACCGTGCGGTGCAAGCCGGGCAGCAGGATGCCGACCCGGGTATGGCCGTGGCAGCGTTCGATCGTGCTTTGCACGGTGGGTGAAAGCAGCATGATGTGGCCCATCACGCCCAGCCAGCCCAGGCGGTGCGGGGTGGAGACCTTGAGGCCGATCAGCGGGTCGCCCGAATGCTCGACCAGCAGGTCCCACAAGTGGCTCAGTTTGTCCGACAGGGTCAGGGCGTCGCAGGCAATGCCGTCGCCTTCGTCCAGGCCGGCCTGCGCGAACAGTTCCTCCGCCTGAACGCCGGAGTGCAGTAAGCGCGACTTGACGCCGCGCACCAGGTGGAGAGCCGAAGAGTAGCTCATGGCCCAGGCTCCCGGTCAGGGCGTCACCGCGCCGCGCAGGCGCATGCCGATGCGCTGCTGCAGTTCCTGCAACTTGGGGTCGATCACGGCGCGCGTGTCGGCCGCGACGCTTTCGCCGAGCTTTCTCTGCAGCTCCGGCATCATGGTTTCGAATTTCTTCTTCACCGGCGATTCGAGGATGGCGATGATCTGGCGCAGTTCGTCCTCCGAAAAGCGCTCGGCCAGCATCGGCGCCACGGTGGTGCCGACCAGCTTCTGCGCGCTGGCCTGCGCCACTGGCTTGTTGTCGTCCATGAACTTGCGCGCGTCGGCCACAATCTCCTTCATGGCCGCGTCGCGCTTCTCGGGCGACACGCGCCCCTGCAGCACCACGCGCGCCTGCTGCACCGCGTCGCCCACCGGCGCCTGCAGCATCGACTCGCCGATGCTTTCCGGATGCCACAGCTGCAGCACGCGGTTCACCAGTTCCTGCTTGGCAGGGGCCGTGCTGGCCGCCTGCGTTGTGCCGCCGATGGCCAGGGCGGCGACCATGATCGCGATTTTTTTCATCGTTGTGCGCTCCTAGAAATGTTCAGTGAGACTGAGCCCGACATAGCGGACCTTGATGTCGCCAGCCACGTCCTGGCCGGCGTAAGGGTTGTAAATGATGTTGAGGAATTTGCTGCTGTTCATATTGTCCGAAGATTCGGCCGGTGCGTTGAAGCGCCCCTGCATGTAGGAGCCGGTCAGGTTCAGCTCATATTTTTTGTTGATGCGCCAGTTCAGGCCAACGCTGTACAGCCGCGTATCCGGCAGCGGCGCGATCAGGTCGATCTTGTTGGCCGGGACCGAGGTCTTGCGCGGCTCGTAGCCGAAGCGCAGGGCCGCGCCCTCGAAGGGGAAGAGCTGCAGGCCGTACGCCATATTCAGCACGCTTTTGTAGCCGCGCGGGATCTTCAGCCTGGTCGAATCGGGAATGCCGTACAGGCGCGCCACCTCCAGCAGCTTCACGCTCTGGTCGAACTCGAAGGTGAGCTGGTTCCAGTCGCTCCAGCGCGCATAGCTGGCATCCACGTTCAGCTGCACATAGCGTATCGGCTTGAACTTGAGGCCGACCTGCAGGTGGGCCGGGAAGGGGATGCTGGCCGACAGGTTGCCGTGCTGCGTGACCGGGATCGAGGTCGGCATGCCCAGCACCGCGCCGGCCACCGGACCGAACAGGCTGGAGTTCAGGCCTTTGACGAAGTTGCGCAGCATCGGCTCGGTGTCGAACTGGTAGTGGCCGGTGTAGCGGGTCTTGGAGCCGCCCTGGTACACCGCGCCCAGCGCGAACCAGGGCCTGGGTTCCCACAGCACGCCCAGGTTCAGGGTCGGGTCGACCGGCGCCGTCATCTGCAGCCGCATGGCGGCCGCCTTCTTGAACGGGTTGACCATGCCTTCCTTGCCGCCGCCGCACAGGCCGAAGCCGAAGGTGTCGATGACGTTGCCGCCTTCCTCCGGGCACCAGCCGGCCTGCAGCTTGCCGAAGATGCCCAGCAGCTCGTTGGGGAAGCGCATATGCGTATCGACCACGAAGGCCGAGTGCGCGATCGGCACGGCGGCGCCGAAGCGCAGCGTGTCCGAGTACTTGTAGCCGACGGCGGGCGAGGCGTACACCAGCCGTTGCAGCTGGACCTGGCGGCCGTCGAAGCGACCCGGGTCGTTCGGGTCGGTGGTGCGGTCAAGGCTGATCGCCTGCGCCATGTAGGAGTTGGTGGCGAAGGTCCAGGGCGAGCCGGGCTTGTTCCAGGCGAAGCCCAGGCTGGGCACGATCACGCCGGGCAGGCGCCAGCCCGGCATGCCGTAGCCCGGCACGTACATGGTCTGGCGCATCGGGCCGGTGCTGGTGCCGCTGAGCGGATCGTCCTTCCAGCCGCCGATGTCGAAGCCGTCCGGCCGGTGGATGCTGGCGCGCGCGCGGATCGAGGCGCCGAACGCCGAGTGCTGGGTGCTGTCGCCCCGCAGGCGCGCCAGGCCGGCGGGGTTGAAGTGCACCGAATCGATGCCGGGCGGGTCGGCCGTGACGGCGTTCCCGAGCGCCATGGCCACCACGCTGGTGGTCAGGTTCTCCACCAGCGCGGCGTGCGCGGGCAGGGCGATGGACAGCGCGGCGGCAAGCGCGGCGGGAAGCGCCGCCAGGCGGAGCGGGGCTCGCATGGCCATCCCGTCAGAACGCCAGCGGCAGGTTCAGGCCCACCGAGAAGTTGGGCGAGTCGCTGGTAAGGCCGATGCCGACCGACAGGTTGACGGTCTGCTTCGGCGACATGCGGTAGCCCAGGCCAAAATTCAACAGGGCCGAAGTCTGGGTATTGGTGCGCACGTTCAGGCCGTCCGCAAAGCGCAGCTTGGCCCCTTGCGCGATCGCGCCCTGGAATGACATGGTGGTGGAAATGCCGTACGACAGCGCGTAGGCGAAGCCCAGGCCGAAGCCGAACTGGGTGCCGGGCGCCACGCGCGTCAGCACGCGGCTGCCGTTGGCCTGGTGCAGGCCGGTGGCTGGCGCGCTGGCGGTGAGCGACATGGAACCGAACAGCGCCACCGGGTCGACAATGCGGTTGACGTTGACGCCGGCCGAGAGGGCGGCCACGCCGCTGCCGGTTGCTTCGCCGCTGCCGGCGATGATCTTGAACGGGCTGCGGCCGGTGGGCAGGCGCAGGTTGCTGGTGAGCGTGACGTTGGCCGTGTCGCGCCGCGCTTCCCATGGCTGGTAGCGCGCGCCCAGCGCCAGGTCGCCCAGCGAGAACGAGGTATGGTTGCCGCCGCGTGCTTCGGCGAACTTGGCGATCACCGGTAGCGTGATGTTGGCGGTCAGGTTGTCCTGCACGCCGTAGTCGGCGGACAGGGTGTTGGTGACGATGTGGGCCGAGACGTTTTCGATCTCGAACAGGGTCAGGCCTTCCACCGTGATGTCGGTGACGATCTTCTCTTGCCCGATATAGCTGTAGTTCAGGTCATAGGTGAACTGCTTTTTGCCTTTGCGGATCAGGGAGTATTGCTTGTCGACTGCGGTCAGCGTTTCTTTCAGCAGGGCGCTCTGGTCGCCTTCGCCTTCTTTCCTGGCCAGCGCATCGCGCGCGGCGGCTGCCGTGCTTTCCTGGGCGCCGGCGGCCGAATGCACCAGCAGCGCGGCCAGCAGCAGTGTTGCGTATTTCATTCTCGGGTTCCTTATTGACGATGCATCCAGGTGCGGGCGGCGCCGGAGTTGACGGCGCGTTCCAGCAGCTGTGTGGTGTTGTTGAAAGGGTCCAGCCGGCCACGGTTGGTCACGCGGTCCATGTCGACCACGCCCAGCTCCTGGTCATTCAGCGCCAGTTGTGCCGGCGCTTTCTGTCCGGCAGGCGCGGACAGGATGAAGAGGGTGTTCTTGTCCCACAGGCGGGCGAATTCCTCGACCGAGAAGGCGAGGTTGCCGGCCGACGGATCGGCGATGAAGACCACGCCGTCGCGGATGCCGCGCAGGACCACGAAGTGCTTGCTGCCGGCGTGGTCGATCGGCACGATGGCCGGCTCGGTCAGCGTCAGCAAGTCCTTCACTTCGGCGCGGTAGCCGGCGGCGGGCACGTTGAGCGAGGCGGCGTAGCGCTTCATGTCGAGCAGCGAGAAGCCGCGCCGCTCGATGATCTTTTCCTTCTCGCCTTTCTCCAGCATGCCCTCCATGGCCTGCTGCTCGCTGACGTCGATCCCGAGGTGGAATTTGAGGATGGTGACCAGGGCGGCCGAGCCGCAGCTGTAGTCGTAAGCCTGGCGCACGATGTGGCGGTACTTCAGCTCCGAGAACGGCTCCATGCGCACGGCCTGCGAGTAGCTGCCGCCGCCCAGCATGGTTTGCGGCATCTCGTACTGGCCTTGCGGGCGGTCCTGGATGTCATGGCGGGAAAGGGCGGCGGAACCGCCGATCAGGGCGGCCAGAACGCCCATCAACAGCATCAGCATGGCAGCTCCCCGAATTTTGGGTAAGCGCTGCCCTTGCGCGTCGCACGCGCGTCGAATCCTGCTCCCATGACGTCTCCTGATTATGCGGACGAACGTTCGTCCTTGCTCTTTTGTTATTCAATTTACGCATGTTTCGCGCCGCACGGGATGCAAATAAATTAGATGCACACCTCTACTTCGCTCGCGAAAACTTATGCTAAAGCGCGCAACAGGCTGCAACAAGCGTGCAACAGCGCTCTTCCTCTGGATGGCTCGCCAGGCCAAGCATTTGGCCTGCGCGGTCAGTGCGAAACGCTAGACCCTTGGGAACGGCGCCACATATCATGAATTTAATTAATATCTAAACAATATTAAGACAGCGCTTCGCCGCCCCGGGCCCACCAGGCCTGGCGGTCCGGCAAGGGGGCGCACAGGAGAAAACCACACCACTATTCAAACGGAGATAAACGATATGAAACGTATTGCCACCGCTGTTGCTGTCGCCCTGTCCACCCTGGCCCTGTCGGCTTCCGCCATGACCCCGATCAAAGACGCAGACCTGAGCGCCGTGACCGGCCAGGACGGCGTGTCGATCGGCGCCAACCTGAACATCAAAGTCGAATCCTTCGTCTACACCGACACGGACGCGCTGGACGCCAACGGCCTGGGCGGCGGTTCGGTGAGCTTCAACGGCATCAAGGTCAATGGCCTGATCGCCGCTTCGATCGACATCCTGTCGCGCGCTTCCTTCCTGCAGGCTGCCGGCGCCGCCGGCGTGACCAATCCAGGCACCTTCTACAACGCCGCCACCGGCGGCGACGTGGTGCAGATCGCCATCCCGGCCGACGTGCAAGTGGCCGCCGGCAAGCTGCTGAACATCTCGGTCGACGCGATCAAGATGGGCAACAGCAACGCCTCCTACGGTTCGATGGCGATCAACCAGCTGGACCTGCGCGGCACCCAGGTGTGGATCTGGGCACACTGATCGGCGTTGCGGCTGCCTGAGCGGCCGCAGCACCGCTTCCTCCAAGATGGAATCCCGTCTCTTTGCGGCCGCCCTCGCGGCCGCCTTTTTCTGCGCACCGGCGTGCGCCCAGCTGCGTCCCATGAGCGACGACGACCTGTCGCGCGCGCGTGGACAAGGGCTGCTTGCCATCAGCAACAGCTCGCATGGCGGCTTCGATTTCACGCGCGTGGCGCTGGATGCGGAAGTGGAGCTGAATGCGCGCCTGCGCAATATCCGCCTGGGCGATTACCGCTTCCCGGCGCGCGAGGGGAGCGGGGCGGATATCGACATGCCCTTGCTGCATTTCGGCCAGGGCGGGGGCAAGGTGTCGATCACCAATCCCTACTTTGAAGTGGTGTACCGCGACAGCGAAGTAGTGGGGATGCGCATGGGCTTTGACACGATACGCGGCGACGTGGGACTGAAGGTGAACAGCCTTTCCGGTTCGCTGCTGGTCAGCGGCGTGGACAGCAATGGCCAGCCGGTGACGATCGATTCGCGCAGCGACAGCGCTGGCGGCAAGCGCTGGGATGGCGCCGCGTCGCTGGTCGGCGTGCGCGCGGGAGACGCCTCGGGGCCGAGCCGCGATTTCTGGATTTCCGTGCTGAAGTCGGGCGTGCAGTTCCAGGCGCCCGCCGGCACGACGCAGGTGCCGGATGCCGCGCAGGCCGGCGTCTGGCTGAATTGGCGCGACAAGCTGGTGTCGCTCACCGCCTTGCCGCCGGCGGCCATCGGCCAGCCAGCCGCGCCCGGCGCGCCCGTCACGCCGCCGGTGACGGTTGCGCTGCCGCCCGCCGCAGCGTCGATGCAGGTGGGGCGCTGATGCCGCCGGCACCGCGCCTGGCGCTGCGCCGCATCGCCTGCCTGCCGCTGCTGGCCAGCGTGGTGCTGGCGCCGGTTTCGGCCCAGGGATTGCGCCCGCTCAGCGACAATGCCTTGTCCGACGTGCGCGGCAGGGATGGCGTCAGCTTTGACCTGAGCGGCTACGCCATGCAGGGCGACCTGCGCGTCACCTACACCCGTCCGGACGGCGCCAGCATCTGGGCCGCGAACCCGAGCGCGTCGCGCAGCGACAGTGCGCAGCCATTTTCCGATCCCTACCGCTTCGACATCGTGCGTAGCGCGAACGGCCTGGCCGACGTGGCGCAGTTCTCCTTGCCGCACAACGCCGGCGGCGAACAGAAATGGCAGCTGGCCTACGACTTCGGCGTCAATGCCGACGGCGTCGAGCGCTATGGCGGCGCCGTGGTCGTCAGCAACCTTGCCCTGTATGGCGGCGGCTGGCAGTTCTCCACCCCGCGCAACGAAGACGGACTGGCGTTCGGCGCCGCGCTGCGCATGGAGATCGGCCAATGGTCGCTGCGCCCCAATGGCCGCAACAGCAGCAGCGGCATGCTGGCGCTGGACAATATCCGCATCGGCGCCACCGACGAAGCGGGCAACTTCACCGGCCAGCCGTGGGCCATCGCCGATGTGGCGCGCCAGCCGGCGGTGGTCAATGCCCTGGCCGACGCCAGCGGCCCGCGCCTGCATATCGGCATCGGCGCGCCGGACGCGCAATACGGCAGCGGCGTGGCGCCCAGCGGCGGCATCGAGATCGGCAAGATCAGCTTCGCTTCACCCAACGGCAACGTCGACCTGGGCTCCTCCCGCATCGGCAACATCCAGATCAACTACCTCGACATCAAATTCAAGCAATGAAACGCTTTGCCGCCATGCTGCTGCTTTGCCCCGCCATGCTCTACGCCGCGCCGCCCACGGCGCTGGACGACAGCGAGCTATCCGGCGTCAGTGCCCGCGACGGCATCAGCTTCGCCGCCCATATCGTGGTGAACGACCCGAAACTGGTCGGCGCCGTCAGCGACAGCCGCCTGTCGCTCGGCTTCCACGACGGCGGCGAGCCGCGCTACATCGTGCTGCGCAATGTGCGCGGAACGGTCGACATGTTCGCCATCGGCATCAACGTCAAGCAGCGGCCGGACGGCGGCGGCGACTACATCGCCATCACCCTGCCGGCTTATACGCGTTACACCAATTTCGGCTTCGAATCGATGAGCGTGCAGAACGACCCGCAGGCCGCCGTCAGTGGCAACCTGGGTAGCGTGAACCTGCATGGCAGCCTGCAGATGCAGGGCGAATTCCGCATGTGGGCACACTAGGCGGCGGCAGCGCGCCGCCAGACAAACTGGCCGCCGGTGGGTTACTATTCCGGCATGAAAGCCATTTCCGCATTACTGTTCGCATTGCTCACCACTGGCACGGCGCATGCCGGCCGATTGGTGGTGCTGGTCGACACCAGTACGGAAATGCCCCTGGCCGATATCGACAACGCACAGCTGCGCGGCGGCATCCACCGCGACCTGGCGCAAGCCATGGCGCGCAAGCTCAATCGCGAACTGGTGGTGCAAGTGCTGCCGCGCAAGCGCATCGCCGAGGCGCTGCAGACCGGGCGGGGCGACCTGCTATGCCTCTACCTGCCGGAGTGGCTGTCCGGGCGTTTCCAATGGACGCAGCCATTTTTCCCGCAAACGGAACTCCTGGTATCCGCGCTGGGCGCGGCGAAACCGCAAGCGCTGGCCGACCTGGCCGGCCAGCCGGTCGGCACCGTGCTTGGCTACACCTATCCCGAGCTGGAGGCGGCATTGGGAACACGCTTCAAACGCAGCGACGTCACCTCCAACGCCATTAACCTGCGCAAGCTGGCCGCAGGCCGCATTCCCCACGTCGCCACTATCAAGGCGTTCTATGATTACCAGCAGCGCAAGGGCGAGAAGCTGAACGCGCATGCGCCGCTGGTCATCAAGCAATACCTGACGCGCTGTGCCGTGTCGCCAAACAGCAACGTTCCGCTGGCTGAAGTCGACCAGGCGATCGCGCAGCTGGTGGGCGATGGCACGATCGGCAAGATCCTGTCCAATTACCAATAGCGCATGAAGGCTGCCTGCACACTGCTTTTGAGCCTCCTGGTGAGCGCCGCGGCACATGCGGAAACGCTGGTTGTGCTGGTCGCCAGCAGCGTCGATATGCCGATGGCCGATATCCGCGACGGCAAGCTGCATGGCGGCGTGCACCTGGACCTGGGCCAGGCGCTGGCGCGCAAGCTGCACCGCGAACTGGTGGTGCAGGTCCTGCCGCGCAAGCGGCTGGAGGGCGCGCTGGCAGCGGGACGCGCCGATATCCTGTGCACCTACCAGCCGGAGTGGCTGGAAGGGAAGCATGCGTGGACGCAGCCGTTCTTCCCGCAGTCCGACCTGCTGCTGACAGCCCTCAGCGCAGCGCGGCCGCACACTGTCGCCGATGTGCGCGGACAGCCGATCGGCACCGTGCTGGGGTTCGCCTACCCGGAGCTGGAGCGGGCGCTGGGGGCGGGCTTTGTACGTTCCGACGTGGCGTCGTCGGTGGCCAACCTGCAGAAATTCAGGCTGGGCCGCATCAGGCATATCGTGGTCGACAAGGCGATCTACGACTACCAGGCGCGCATCGGCATGGGCTTGAACGCCCACCCGCCGCTGGTGGTGATGCACCAGCTGACGCGCTGCGCCGTCTCGACGCGCAGCAAGATACCGTTGTCCGAAATCGACGGCGCCATCACGCAGCTGGTGCGCGAAGGGGCCATCCAGAAAATCCTCTCCAACTACCAATAAGCACAATGCTCAAGAAACTTGTACTGGCCGCCATGCTGGCCCATGCTTCCGCCCACGCCGCCGCACCCGTCAGCGACGCCGCCACCGCCGCCGCGCGCCATGCGCGCCAGGCCTACGGCGAAAAAGTGATCGACAGCCTGGCCGCCATGGTCAGCTTCAATACCGTGGCCGACCCCAAGGTGCCGTTCGAGAAGAACCCGCAGCACATCGGCTTCAAGCGCTTCATCAAGCAGGAAGCGGCGCGCCTTGGACTGGATTACGCCGACCATGGCTACATCATGGTGGTCGGCCTGGGGCAGGGCAAGGAGCGGGTCGGCATCATCACCCATGGCGACGTGCAGCCGGTGGACCCCAGCAAGTGGAAGCAGTCGCCGTTCAAGCTCGATCGCACCAGCGAGCCGGGCCTGCTGCTGGGACGCGGCACCGAAGACGACAAGGGCCCGATCGCCACCGCCATGTACGCGATGAAGGCGATCAAGGACCGCAAGGTGGCGCTGAAGAAGCGCATCGAACTGTACATCTACATGGCGGAGGAGTCGGACTGGGCGCCGCTGGAAGCCTTCCTGAAAAACCACACGCCTCCGCAAACCAATATCACCATCGATGCCGAATATCCGGCCGTGACGGCGGAAAAGGGCTGGGGCGGCCTGCGCGTGACCATCCCCGATATGGGCGCGGCGCCGGGCAGCACGCCGATTGTGAGCCATTTCACCGGCGGCTTCTTCGACAGCCAGATCCCGGAGGATGCGCGGGCCGACATCGACAACGCCGATGCCGCGTTGGAGCAGGCGATCCGCGCACGCGCGGCCAAACAGCAGGGCATGCGCTACCAGTATGAATGGAAAGGCAAGCGCCTGTCGGTTATCGCCAAAGGCCTTTCGGCGCATTCCTCCAAGCCGGAAGACGGCGTGAACGCCATCGCCATGCTGGCCGATGCGCTGGCCGTGCAGCGCTGGCGCGGCAGCCAGGCCGGCCTGATGGTGGACTTCGTGAACGATATGATCGGCACCGGCCTGACCGGTGACAAGTTCGGCAAGATTGCCTACAGCGACGACTTCATGGGGCCGATGACGGTCGCGCCGACCACGCTCAAGGCCGGCGAACAGGGCCTGGTGCTGGGCATTAACCTGCGCCGCCCGCGCGGAAAAACAACAGCGGAACTGACGGCGGAAATCAACACCGCCTTCGAAGCGTGGAAGGAACAGAACCAGGTGCGGGCGACGCTGCAGGCGCAGATCGGCGAGCCGTGGGTGCAGGATAACGCGCCGCACCTGCCGACGCTGATGAAGGTGTTCTCGCACTACACCGGCATCCGTGACCCGCAGCCGATCTCGGTCGGCGGCGGCACCAATTCGCGCCTGTTCCCGCGCGCCGTCAGCTTCGGCCCGACCATGCCGGGCAAGGTCTACACCGGCCACTCCGAACATGAGTACATAACGGAAAAACAATTACTGCTCAACCTGGAAATGTACACCGCAGTCCTGGTGGAATTGGCGAAATAAAGATTGCCGTACGGCAGTACGTGCATTACCATGGGCAATAAGGCTTTCGCTGCGGAAGCCTCAGCCCATGCCTGGCTGCGTCACAGGCATCCTTTGAACAGATGCCATGTTTCGCAAGCTTGTCTTCCTGACTGCATTGTCATTTTCCCTGTCGGCACAAAGTATGGATATGAGTATCCCGCCGGCGCACGTCGCCGCGCCTGCGGATGCCATCCAGTCCAGCGAAGTGCCGCGTCGCGGCGCGCTGTACCGCGTGCATCACGAAGGCAAAACCTCCTACCTGTTTGGCACCATCCACGTTGGCAAGCAGGACTTCTTCCCGCTCGAACCCGAAGTCACCGAGGCGCTGGCCAAGTCCAGCGCGCTGGTGCTCGAACTCGATGTGCGTGCCAGCGAGGCCTACTTCAGCGCGCTGGCGCGCCATGGCCAGTACCCGGCCGGGCAAAGCATCCGCGACCACCTGTCGCCGGCGGCCCTGGCGCGCCTGCAGGCCGCGCTCGACAAGGTGAAGCTGCCGCTGAAAAGCGTCGAGCACTACCGGCCGTGGGTGGTGGCGAATATCCTGGTCGGACAGGAAATCGAAAAGAGCGGTTTCAACCGCGGCCTCGGCGTGGAAGGCTACCTGCTCTCCAACGCGCGCAAGAAGCCCTTGCTGGAGCTGGAAAATGCCGACTACCAGCTGGGCCTGTTCGGCTCCCTCGATGACGCGCAGCAGGAAGCCTACCTGCTGGAAAACATCGATGATATCGACAGCGGCGGCGCCCTGCGTAAGTCGGCCGGCCTGGTCGAGGCATGGGGTGCTGCGGATGCTGCGCGCATCGCAGCACTGACACGCGAACTGACCACCGGCGACACGGTATCCGCCCGTTTCATGGACCGGACTTTGCTGGGCAAGCGCAATCCCGAAATGGCGGCCAGCATCGAAGCCATCATGCGCAAGGGCGACGCCTTTATCGGCATCGGCCTGTTGCACCTGGTGGGCGACAATGGCGTGCCGGCCTTGCTGCGCCAGCACGGCTACCAGGTCGAAAAGGTCTACTAGTATTTCTGGCTGGTGTTCAGCGTGCCGTTGGAATAGCGTACGCTGTCGCCGACACGGTAGCTGGGCATGCTGTCCACGTTCACGGTTTCCAGCGTGCCGTCCGCCTTGCGCACGGTGACGCGGTAGCCGCTGGCGCTGCCCGCTGCGGTAGCGCCGACAGCGCCGCCGGCCGACAGGGAGCCGGCTGGATCGATCGATTGCACCACGCCATCCCATCCTGCGGACGAAGTGCCGGACGAGCCGCCTGTGCTGGCTGTGCTGCCGGTGCCGGCCATCGTGCTGCCTTCTGTGCTGCCGCTGTCATCCATACCGGCGGTGCGTTTGCTGCTGTCGGTGGTGCAGCCAGCCAGGGCCAGGCTCACCACCAGGATTGCGGTTAGTTTCATACATCCTCCCTAAGAAGCCACGTAAGGTCTGCGCGCCGGGGAAGTGTACGCCGTTCCGCAAACGGCCGACGCACGTCAAGCCGCAGGGCGTTTGCGCAGGCTCCACAGGGCCCACATCAAGGTGGCGGCGATGATGGCGGCGGCCATGTCGACCAGCCAGTCGTCGACCGAACCGTGGCGATAGGGAAAGAAGGACTGTACGAACTCATCGATCGCGCCGAGCACCGCGATGCCGCCCACCGCTTTCAGCGCGCGCTGCGCCGGCACGCCGCGGCAACCGGTGAACAGCAGGAAAGCCAGCACCGAATAGCCGAAGCTGTGCAGCACCAGGCCGCTGGCGTATTGCGCCGCTTCGGCCCGCGCGCCGGGGATGGAACCGATGATGCAGTTGAGGGTGAACAGGGTGAGGGCGCCCCAGAAGCGCAGGCGCGCGCAGGCGTCGCTCAGGAAGAGCAGGGTGAGGAATTTTTGCATGGGTGGGAAGATACCACAGGCCGCAAAAAACTCGGCCCTGAAAGCCGATGCGCCGGCACAGGGCCGGCGCACCTTCCGCCACCACGCATATCTGTTGCGTGTGTGTCAGATGTAGCCATTATAGGGATCCTGTGTGACTGCACCATGACATAGAACAAGTTTTCCTCAGACTTTGAAATAGGCCACGGCATCGAGCAGCAGTTCGGCCTGCGCCGCCAGTTCCTCCGCCGTGGCGGCCAGCTGCTCCGCCGCAGCCGCATTGCGCTGGGTGGTCTCGCTCAGCTGGTTGATGGCTTCGCTGATCTGGCCGGCGCCGCTGCTTTGTTCGCGCGAGGCCGCCGTGATTTCCTGCACCAGCTCGGACGTGCGGCCAATGCCGGGCACGATATCCTGCAACAGCCTGCCGGCCTGGTCGGCCACCGCCACGCTGTCCTGCGCCACGCCGCTGATTTCCTGCGCGGCCACCTGGCTGCGTTCGGCCAGCTTGCGCACTTCCGCCGCCACCACGGCAAAGCCGCGCCCATGTTCGCCGGCGCGCGCCGCCTCGATGGCGGCGTTCAGGGCCAGCAGGTTGGTCTGGTAAGCGATGTCGTCGATGATGGCGATTTCGTGCGTGATCTGCTGCATGGCGCCGACCGTGCGCTTGACCGCCTCGCCACCTTGCACCGCATAGCCGGCCACCCGTGTGGCCAGCGCGTCGGTCACGCGCGCATTCTCATGGTTCTGGCTGATGGACGAGCTCATTTGCTCGATCGCCGCGCTGGTCTGCTCCACGCTGGCCGCCTGCTCGGTGGAGCTGGTGCTGAGCGCCTGCGCCGTGGCATTGGCTTGCGCCGCCGCGTTGGCCAGCGTATCGGCCGCCAGGCGCACGCTGGCCACGGTGGCATGCAGGCGCTGCGCCATGTCCTGCACCATGAAGGCCAGGCTGCCGCGGTCCTGCCCATGCAGCTTCACGCGCTGCGTCAGGTCGCCCTGCGCCACCTGCTGCAAGACCTGGCACACCTGCGCCGGCTCGCCGCCGATCTGGCGCACCAGGTGGTGGCTGATGGCGTAGCCGGCCAGGATTGCCAGCGCGGCGGTGGCCAGCACCGCCCCCGCCAATTGCTGGCGCGCCGAGCGCTGCTGCTGCAAGCGCTGCCCGATGCGGCCAGCCAGCGCCGCATGGGCGGCATCGGCCACACCGAACAGCTGGTCGATGGCGCGGGTCGTGGCGCCAATGTAGTCCGCCGCCGCGTACTCCAGCGTTTCCGCCAGCACGATACGGCTGCGCGCCAGTTCGGTCACTTCCGCCGCCGCCGCCGCCGCGCCGGCGACCGGCGCGCCCAGCCGCTGCTTCAGCGCCGGGTTGGCCGCATACGCCTTGCCCATCGTGCGCTGCATGCCCTCGCTGGCCTGGCGCGCCTTGCTGAGCAAGCCATACATGAAGGCGCGGTTCTCGATATCGATCTTGCGCGACGCCAGCAGGCCCGCGCCGCGCGCGCGCATCTGGCCCAGGTTCTCGGCCACGCGCGGCAAATCGAAGTGCACCGCACGCATCAGGTAATAGGAATCGGGATCGGGGTCGAGCGACAGGCCGGACTGGTCGGCCAACTGTTCGATGAACAGCAGGGTGTATTCGCACAAGGCCGTGTGGCGCTCATAGCTCTCCACGGTCGCCAGGCTGCGCGCGGCCACCTCGCGCGCCAGGCGCGCCCACTCATCGCCGATGCGCGCCAGCATGCGGCGGTCCTGGCCGCGGCCCTCGGGCAGCAGGGCGGCCATGCCCTGCAGCAGCCGATTGACGTCAGCCTCCTTGGCGCTGCGCTCCCGGGCCAGCTGCCCGCCCCCCACAAAGGCGGCCGACAAGCCACGGTGCTGTTGCATATTCTGCAGCAGGGCAAGCGCCTGCGCCCCGGGCTTCAGCCCGCCTTGTTCGGTGATGGAAAATTCGATGCTGCGGTTATTCTCAGCCAGGAACAGATAAAACGGCGGCGCGACCAGCAGCAAGCCCAACAGGCCCAAGAGCGCAAAGCGCTGCCAAAGTTTCAGCCGGTTCAACAGTTTGTCCACCGCCCCCTCCATGGTTCCCCATTGTAATGTCCACTTTGGGGTCAGGAACAAAAGTGGACAAAAAATGGACAAAAAAAAAGCCCGCTGGTTAAAGCGGGCTTAAACTATTTTCTTGGAGGAGAATAGTGGAGACATGCGCTATTATGGTGCAGCGCCACATATCAGTCCAATTTTCATTTTCGATAATCGTTATTCAAATTTCGTATAACTATTCGATTAACTATTCTTTAACTGGTACAACGTAGTTCAGCGCCATGCGGCCGCCATCCACAAACAGGGTCTGGCCAGTCATGTAGCTGGCGTCGTCGCTGGCAAGGAAGGCGCAGATCGAAGCAACCTCTTCCGGCTCGCCGCAACGCCCCAAAGGAGTGCGCGACAAAATGGTGCGTTTTGCCTCCGGGCTGGCCAGCACGGCCTGTTTTGCCAGTTCGGTCAGGATGGTGCCGGGGCCGATGCCGTTCACGCGGATGCCGTACGGCGCCAGGTTGAGCGACATGACCTTGGTCAGCTGGTTGACGCCGCCCTTCGACACCACATAAGGCACCTGGTCCGGGATCGCCAGCTCCGAGTTCACGCTTGACATATTGATAATGCAGCCGCTCTGCTGCTTGACCATCTCGCGCGCCACCGCCTGGCCGCACAGGAACATGGATTTCAGGTTAATGCCCAGCACACGGTCAAAATCGGCTTCGGCCAGGTCGAGGAAGCTGCACTTGTGGGTGACGCCCGCGTTGTTGACCAGGATGTCGATGCGGCCGAAGGCGGCCAGGGTGGCGGCCACCATGGCGTCGACATCGGCCTTCTGGCTGACATCGGCGGCAAAGAAACGGGCCTGGTCGCCCAGCGCTTCGGCGGCCTGTACGCCTTCCGGCTTGATGTCCACCAGCATGACCTTGGCGCCCTCGGTAATCAGGCGCTGCGCGCAAGCCAGGCCGATACCCTGGGTGGCGCCGGTGACGATGGCTACTTTATTTGTTAGTTTCATTGGTGCTTCCACTTTTGGTGAGGAAGCCCATTTTAGAGGATGACGGCGTCGTTGGGCAGCTGGTTCGGGCGCGCGCCGCCGGCGGGGTAGTGCCGTGCCAACAGGGTGTTCAGCTGCTCCAGCGCGGAGAGCGTGCTGGCGTGGTAATCGCCTTGCGCGTAGCCGCTGGTCATGGTGCGGCAGATGGTTTGCCATTCGGTGTCGGCGACCAGCTTGCCGACATGGCGGTCGGCCACGATATCGACTTCGCGCGCGGCGAGGTTGATGTAAATGAGGACGCCGCAGTTCTCCTCGGTGTCCCAGACGCCGTATTGCGCGAACAGGGCGCGCGCGCGCTGGCGGTTGGTCATGCCGTTGAAGGCGGCGCGGATATCCAGGCCGGGCTCCACGATCAGGCGGACCTCGGCGCGGTGGCGCTGCTCGCCCTGGGTGATCGCCTGCTCGATCGCCGCCAGCGTTTCAGGCGGGAAGGCGCGCTTGCCAGCGGCCGTGCCGGTCGTGGCATGGCGCCAGGCGCGCTTGCAGCGTCCAAAGAAGCTTGTGGGTGTTGTCGCCATTTACCAGTCTCCCGAGGCACCGCCGCCATCGAATGAGCCGCCGCCGCCGCTGAAACCACCACCGCTATCGCCGCCGCCGAAATCGCCGCCCCAGCTGCTGCCGCCGCCACTGCGGCTGGCGGCGCTCAAAGCGTTGCCCAAGGCAGCCCCCAGCAGCACGCCAGTCGCGTCCGAGCCCCAGCCGCCGCGCCTTAAACCATGCCGCCGGCCGCCGCGCATCAGCGGCAGCACGACGAAGACGCCAAACAGCAGCAAGGGCAGGGCCCAGCCAGCCGACCAGCCGCCGTCATCCGCATTGTCCGCGCCGCCCGCATCGCCCGCACTGGGTGCACCGTCCGGCGTGGCGGCGCCACCGATCGCGCCGGCGCCCGCTGCTTCGGCCATGCGCGCTACGCCGCCTTGCCCTGCCGGCGCAGCGCCAGGCTGGCCGCCGGCCGCTGCCGGGAAATGCTCCTTGTCCAGCAAGGTCGCAATCGCGCTCACGCCGGCAGCCAGGCCGCCGTAGAAGTCCCCCTGCCGGAAATGCGGCGCAATCACATCCTGCAAAATGCGCTTGGACTGGGCATCCGTCAGCGTCCCCTGGACTCCGCGGCCGGCCTCGATACGCAGCCGGCGCAGCGAGGACGGATTATCCTTCGCCACCACCAGCAGCACGCCATCGTCCACCCCGCGCCGGCCCAGCTTCCAGGCATCGGCCACGCGGATGCTGTACTGCTCGATCGCTTCGGGCGCGGTGGAAGGCAGCAGCAGCACTGCAATCTGGCTCCCGGTCTTGCGCTCGTAATCGGCCAGCACGCCGTCCAGGGCGGTGCGCTGCTGCGCGGTCAGCATGCCCGCCTGGTCGGTGACGCGGGCAGCCTTGGCCGGCACCGCGACGAAACCGGTATCGGCCGCGCGGGCCGAAGCGGCGGTGACGACCAGGACCAGCAAGGCCGCCACGGCCAGCCCGAGGACCACGCGCAGCCAGGGCGCGCCTGGCAATGGCCAGCCCCGGGAACGTTTGGGCAGCCCACCGCTGCGGCGCGCCAGGTCGCGATCGAGCAAGGGGTCGCTCAGCCGGTCTTCATCGCGGCTGGAACCTTTGCCGCCACCACGTGTTTGACGGGTAGCCATGGTGGCTCCTCACTTCTTGTTGAAGTCGACGGTTGGCGCGGTTGAAATGGACTTTTCGTTCTCGACGGTGAAGCTGGGCTTCACTTCATAGCCGAACATCATGGCCGTCAGGTTGGTCGGGAAGCGCCGCGCCAGCACATTGAAGTCCTGCACCGCAGCGATATAGCGCTGGCGCGCGACCGTGATGCGGTTTTCCGTGCCCTCCAGCTGCGATTGCAGGTCGCGGAAGCTGGCATCGGCCTTCAGGTCGGGATACTTTTCCGCCACCACCATCAGCCGCGAAAGCGCGCTGCTCAGTTCCCCCTGCGCCTGCTGGAACTTCTGCAAAGCGCCCGGGTTGTTGAGTACCTCCGGCGTGACCTGCATGCTGGTGGCCGAGGCGCGCGCCTTGGTCACCGCCTCCAGCGTTTCACGCTCGTGCGAGGCGTAGCCTTTGACGGTATTGACCAGGTTCGGGATCAGGTCCGCGCGGCGCTGGTACTGGTTGACCACCTCGCCCCATTGCGCCTTGACCGCTTCGTCCTTGGCCTGGAAATCGTTATAGCCGCAGCCGGACAGGAAAACCGCTGCCAGCACACCCACTGCCAGAAAGTTTCGCATTCTTCGCTCCTTGGAACGTATTATCGAAATATACACGCATTCAGCCCGGGCAAGGCGCACTTCGGCGCCCGCTATAATGTAGGGTTTGCAACGCAAAGAAAAAAGAGGCCCGCTGTGACATTCATCGAAAAATTATCCGCTGCCTGGGCAGCCAACGATTCCCTGCTGTGCGTTGGCCTGGACCCGGATATGGCGCGCCTGCCAGCGCAGTTCCAGAACAACCCGCAAGGCATCTACCAGTTCTGCACCGAGATCATCGACGCCACCGCCGACCTGGCTTGCTCGTTCAAGCCGCAGATCGCCTACTTCGCGGCACTGGGAGCGGAAGACCAGCTGGAGAAGATCTGCGCCTACGCTAAAGCGAACTACCCGCACATCCCGCTGATCCTGGACGCCAAGCGCGGCGACATCGGCGCCACCGCCAAGCAGTACGCGCGCGAAGCGTTCGACCGCTACCAGGCCGATGCCGTGACCGTGAACCCGTATATGGGCTCGGACTCGGTTGAACCATATATGGAGTGGAGCGACCGCGGCGTGATCATCCTGTGCCGCACCTCGAACGCGGGCGGATCCGACCTGCAGTTCCTGAAAGTGGACGGCAAGCCGCTGTACCAGCACGTTGCCAAGCTGGTGGCGGAGAAGTGGAATGCGAACGGCCAGTGCGCGCTGGTGGTGGGCGCGACCTTCCCGGAAGAACTGGCGCAGGTGCGCGGGATTGT
The DNA here is from genome assembly GCF_041914865.1 of Pseudoduganella sp. NCBI lineage: Bacteria > Pseudomonadati > Pseudomonadota > Betaproteobacteria > Burkholderiales > Oxalobacteraceae > Pseudoduganella > Pseudoduganella sp. The sequence goes on from NZ_JAYSCO010000029.1 coordinate 62,355, forward strand.
GGGCGACATGCCGCTGCTGGTGCCGGGCATCGGCGCGCAGGGCGGGGATATCGAGGCGACCGTCAAGGCGGGCCGCACCTACAACGGCACCGGCATGATGATCAACTCCTCGCGCGCAATCCTGTACGCGGCGCCGCAGGGGGGCGAGGACTTCGCCGCTGCTGCGCGCCGCGTGGCGCAGGAAACGCGCGACGCGATCAACCTGCATCGCGCTTAAACCCGGTACACCAGGGTCAGACCCGAGGGTCTGACCCTTCCTTGCTGGTTTTAGTAGCGCTCAGGCACAATCATCTCAGCATAGTCGTACAAAGCAGCCAGCACCTGCTGCCCCTGTTCATCGGTCTCGGCGCCCAGCCGGTCCAGCTCCGAGAACAACTCATCTACCGTACGCGCGCCGCCCACGCCTTCAAACAGGCGCGCTGCGCGGTGCTGCTCCCAATGCTCATGCTCTTCCTCGGACAGCGTCTGCGGGAAGTTGCGCGCGCGGTAGCGGAACAGCAGCTCGCCCAGGCGCTCATCCTGGAAGTGCGGCGAGGCCGTGGCCAGCTTGGCCGGATGCTCGCGCCGCAGCGATTCCAGCAGGCGCTTGTCGCCATTGCCGACAAAGCCGCCATACAGGTCCTCGTCCACATCCGCCGGTTCGCTGGCCGGGCGCCAGAACACCTGCTCCCAGATTGCCGTCATATCCGGCCCGGCTGCCGCGCGGGCCGCATGGGCGCGCGCGGTTTCCAGGTCCAGGCCCCAGCGCTCGGCCAGTTCGGGGCGCAGCGTCTTCAGGTTCGACACCAGCATCGGCGACTTATTGATATGGATGCTCTTGATCGGCAGGCGCGTCATCCCCTCCGGCATGGCATCGGCACGGGTGAACAGGCGGATGCGGATGGTTTCCGCATCCAGCGCAAACAGTTCCTGCGGATCGTACGAGCAATCCCAGACCAGCAGCTCGTTCTTGTTGGTCGGGTGCGGCGCCAGCGGCCACACCAGTGCCAGGCAGCCCCGTTCCGCCGGGAACATGCCCGATACGTGCAGGAAAGGCTGGCGCAGCTGCGGCGCCAGGTGCAAGCCGATTTCCTCAGCCACGCGGTCCTTCTTGTGCAGGGCCAGGCAGAAATCGAACAGCTTCGGATGCTTGCTGCGGATCAAGCGCGCCAGGGCGATAGTGGCGCGCACGTCGGACAGCGCATCGTGCGCCGCTTCGTGCACCAGGCCGTTAGCCTTGGTCAAGTGCTCAAGTTTGAAGCTTGGCTTGCCGTTATCATTGATAGGCCATTCTATACCCTCCGGGCGCAGCGCATAGGTCATGCGCACCACGTCCAGCAAGTCCCAGCGCCCGCACTGGTTCTGCCACTCGCGCGCATAAGGGTCGATCAGGTTGCGCCAGAACAAGAAACGCGTGACTTCGTCGTCGAAACGGATTGTGTTGTAGCCTACGCCTATGGTGCCCGGCTCGGAGAAGGCCTTCTCGATGGTGGCCGCGAACTTGTACTCCGGCACGCCCTGCTGCAACGCTTGCTGCGGGGTAATGCCGGTGATCAGGCAGGCGGTCGGGTCGGGCAGGTAATCGTTGGCCGGCTGGCAGAACAGCATGATCGGCTCGCCGATTTCGTTCAACTCAGCGTCGGTACGGATGGCGGCAAACTGGGCGGGGCGATCGCGGCGTGGCACGGCGCCGAAGGTTTCGTAGTCATGCCACAGGAAGGTATGGTTACTCATGGTGCAAATGTTGGTTCTCGTTATCGAATGCTGAGGCAAGGAGGACTGTTGTGTCAAATTCCATTTCCATCAATACCCGTGCCACGCCGGCGGCTGCCAGCAACGACACGGCCGTTTCCGCGTCCACCCGCGCCAAGATGCAGCTGAATGTGTCGATCCTGCAGGAATCGGCCTCCATTTCGCTGAATTCGGAGAATGACCCGCTGGCGCTGGTGTACAAATCCGCGATCACCTCGATCAACGAGCAATTGCAGGCCGATTTCGGGCCGGATGCGATCCAGGATGCCATGGGCCAGGACAACTCGCCCGAAGGCACGGCGGGACGCATCGTATCACTCTCGACCGCTTTCTTCGGCGCTTTCCAGAAACAGCACTCCGACCTGGAGGGCGACGAAGCCCTGAACAAGTTCATGGACACGATCAAAGGCGGCATCGAAAAAGGCTTCAAGGAAGCGCGCGACATCCTGCAGGGCTTGCAGGTGCTGAACGGTGACATCGCCGCCAACATCGACAAGACTTACGAGCTGGTGATGAAGGGGCTGGATGACTTTGTTTCCAGCCAAAGGGAGTGAATTCGGGGTCA
>NZ_JAYSCO010000030.1:0-20323 GCF_041914865.1 Pseudoduganella sp.
GTGGCTGTTCCAGCAGGCGGTGGATGACCTGATGGTGGAGGGCGACCGCGTGGTCGGCGCCGTCACCCAGATCGGCCTGAAGTTCCTGGGCCGCGCCGTCGTGCTGACCGCCGGCACTTTCCTGGACGGGAAGATCCACGTCGGCTTGCAGAACTTCTCGGCTGGCCGGGCGGGCGATCCGCCGGCGATCTCGCTGTCGGCGCGCCTGAAGGAATTGAAGCTGCCGCAGGGCCGCCTGAAGACCGGCACGCCGCCGCGTATCGATGGCCGCAGCATCGATTTCTCGCAAATGACTGAGCAGCCGGGCGACCTGGATCCGGTGCCGGTGTTCTCGGTGATGGGCAATGCTTCCATGCATCCGCAGCAGCTGCCGTGCTGGGTGACCCACACCAATCAGAAAACCCACGACATTATCCGTGGCGGCCTGGATCGCAGCCCGATGTACACCGGCGTGATCGAGGGTGTTGGCCCGCGCTATTGCCCGTCGATCGAGGACAAGATCCATCGCTTCTCGGCCAAGGAATCGCACCAGATCTTCCTGGAACCGGAAGGCCTGACAACCCACGAGTTCTACCCGAACGGTATTTCGACCAGCCTGCCATTCGATGTGCAGATTGAGCTGGTGCGTTCGATGAAGGGTCTGGAGAACGCGCACATCCTGCGTCCTGGCTACGCCATCGAGTACGACTATTTCGATCCGCGCGGCTTGAAAGCTTCGCTGGAAACCAAGGCGATCAACGGCCTGTTCTTCGCCGGCCAGATCAACGGCACCACCGGCTACGAGGAAGCGGCGGCGCAGGGCATGCTGGCGGGTATCAACGCAGCACTGCAAACCAAGGGCGAAGAGGCCTGGACGCCGGCGCGTTCGGAAGCCTACCTGGGCGTACTGGTGGATGACCTGGTGACCCAGGGCGTGCAGGAGCCTTACCGTATGTTCACCAGCCGTGCGGAATACCGCTTGAGCCTGCGTGAGGACAACGCTGACATGCGCCTGACAGAAATCGGGCGTAAGCTGGGCGTGGTTGGCGATGCGCAGTGGGAGGCTTTCGACCGTAAGCGTGAGTCGGTGGCGCGCGAGCTGGAGCGCTTGAAATCGACCTGGGTCAACCCGCGCATCCTGGCCGCTGCCGAGTCTGAGCGTGTGATTGGCCAGGCGATTGAACGCGAGTATTCGCTGGCGGACCTGCTGCGTCGTCCGGGCGTCGAGTACGAAAAACTGATGACCATGACCGGTACCGAAGGCCAGCCGCTGGCCGGTCCGGGCGTGACGGACGAGGCGGTGAAAGAACAGATCGAGATCACCCTGAAGTATTCGGGCTATATCGATCGCCAGCTGCGCGAAGTGGAGCGCCATGAGCATTACGAGAACCTGAAGCTGCCGGAAGGTTTCAACTACGCTGAGATCACGGCGCTGTCGATGGAAGTGCGCCAGAAGCTGCAGAAGCATCGCCCGGAAACCCTGGGCCAGGCTTCGCGTATTTCGGGTGTGACGCCGGCCGCGATTTCGCTGCTGCTGGTGCACCTGAAGAAGGCCGGCTACGGCGGTTTCGTTACGCTGAAAGATGAGGCGGCTTGATGGCGGTGTTTGATCGCGCCGCTTTGGCGCTGGTATTGAAGAATGGTGTTGAGCAACTGGACCTGGGCCTGAGTGAAGCACAGCAGGAAAAACTGCTGGACTACCTGGCCCTGCTGAACAAGTGGAATAAGGTGTACAACCTGACGGCCGTGCGCGACCCGATGGAGATGATGACCTTGCACGTGCTGGATTCGCTGGCGGCTGTGCCGGCCTTCAAGGGCGCGCAGAATGTGCTGGATGTTGGGGCAGGGGGCGGTTTGCCGGGCATGGTGCTGGCCATTGCACGGCCGGACATGAAAGTGTCGATGATCGACATCGTGCACAAGAAGACCGCCTTCCTGAACCAGGTGAAGGCAGAGCTGGAGCTGGGCAACGTCACGGTGTACACGAAGAAGGTGCAGGAACTGCAGGTCAAGACGCTTTACGACGTCATCACCTCGCGGGCTTTTGCGGACCTGAGCGATTTTGTGAACTGGTCCGGGCACCTGCTGGCGGAGGGCGGGCAATTCATCGCCCTGAAAGGCACGGCGCCGGCGGAGGAACGCGAGCGACTGCCAGACCCCTGGAAAGTGAACGAGCTACAGCCATTGAACGTACCGGGATTGGACGCGCAGCGCCACCTGGTTTTCATCGGCAGAGTATAACTGTATAAACGGTATAAATAATATTAATCGTTTATACGAGATAAATAGTATAAACGGTTTAAACAATATAAAACATTTCGACCATACATGGCCAAAATTTTCTGTGTAGCAAATCAAAAGGGCGGCGTAGGTAAGACTACCACGACTGTTAACCTGGCCGCCGGCCTGGCCAAACTTAATCAGCGAGTGTTGCTGGTTGACCTCGACCCGCAGGGCAACGCGACTATGGGCGCTGGCATCAACAAGGCGGGCCTGCAATCCTCCACCTATGAAGTCCTGCTCGGCACTGCCGACATTGCGACTGCGCGCCAGCGTTCGGAAGCAGGGCGCTTCGATGTGCTGCCTGCCAACCGCGAGCTGGCCGGCGCCGAGGTGGAGATGGTGGAGCTGGAGAACCGCGAGCGCCGCCTGCGCGATGCGCTGGCCCTGGTTGCCAAAGACTATGACTTCGTCCTGATCGATTGTCCGCCTGCATTGTCGATGCTGACTTTGAATGGCTTGTGCGCGGCGCATGGTGTGATCATCCCGATGCAGTGCGAGTATTACGCGCTGGAAGGTTTGTCGGACCTGGTGAACACCATCAAGAAGGTGCACGCCAACCTGAATCCGGATTTGAAGATCATCGGCCTGCTGCGTGTGATGTTCGATCCGCGCATGACGCTGTCGCAGCAAGTGTCGGCCCAGCTGGAGCAGCACTTCGGCGACAAGGTGTTCAAGACGATTATTCCGCGTAATGTGCGACTGGCCGAGGCGCCGTCCTATGGCATGCCGGGCGTGACCTTTGACCCGGCGTCGAAGGGGGCGCAGGCTTACATCGCCTTCGGCGCGGAGATGGTTAAACGTATCAAGAAAATGTAATCGAGTTATCCACAATGGCAACTAAAAAAATGAAAGGCCTCGGCCGCGGTCTGGATGCGCTGCTCGGTGGCGACGAAGATCCGTCCAATCCAACTTCGCATCCGACTCCATCCGAGATGTCGGTGCAATTCCTGCAAGCCGGTAAATACCAGCCGCGTACCCAGATGGATGAGGGTGGCCTGGCGGAGCTGGCGGCATCGATCAAGACCCAGGGCATCATCCAGCCGCTGCTGGTGCGTCCGGTGGGGATCGATAAGCCGACCGGTCATGTCAAATATGAAATCATCGCGGGCGAGCGCCGCTTCCGTGCGGCGCAGCTTGCCGGTTTGGAAACTGTGCCGGTCCTGGTCAAGGATGTGGATGACACGACCGCGGCGGCGATGGCCCTGATCGAGAACATCCAGCGCGAGGATTTGAATCCGCTGGAAGAGGCGCAGGGCATCCATCGCCTGATCACGGACTTTTCGTTTACCCATGAGCAAGCCGCCCAGGCGGTGGGACGTTCGCGCTCGGCGGTGTCGAACCTGCTGCGCTTGCTGAACCTGGCGGAGCCGGTGCAGACCATGCTGATGGCTGGGGATATCGATATGGGCCACGCGCGTGCGCTGCTGGCGGTGGATGCGGCGTCGCAGATTGCTTTGGCGAATGTTGTTATTGCGAAACGTTTGTCGGTGCGGGAAACCGAGAAACTTGTCCACAACCATATGGAGGAGGCTAAGGCTAAGCCGGTTGCCCGCGCTAAGGAGAAGTCGGGGGATATCAAGCGGCTGGAGGAGGAGCTGTCTGATACCTTGGCAACTTCTGTCGTCTTTAAGATGGGGGCGAAGGGCAGGGGGCAGATGATTATCGACTTTGCCGACCTGGATGTCCTTGATGGGGTGATTGCGCGTTTGCGCGGCTAACCCCGGTAAACCAGGGTCAGACCCAAGGGTCTGACCCTGTCTGCGCGGCGTGTAGTGGAGGGGTCAGACCCTTGGGTCTGACCCGGCCTTACCGGGTTCGATTACCTCGGGAGTAATCGCCAGATGCCCACTTTTTCAGCAGAATACGTTGTTGTTAGAGGTGCTTTTTGCAATGCACCATGTTTGACCTTGGTCATGTAAACCATCTATAATCCCGTGTCTTTGGGTCTTTAGGAATGTGGCAAGTGAGTGATTCTTCGAGAAGTATCGCCTGGCCTGTCTTCCGAGTAGTTGCCCTGCAATTAACAATCGCCGTCCTTTTTTCCGCTACCGTGGCGCTTTTCGCCGGGGTGGATAAAGGCTGGTCCGCAGCCGTGGGCGGCGGTATGGCAGTAATCGGTAGCCTGGTGTACGCCTTGATGGTGATGCGCGGCAACGATGATGCAAAGAAAGCATTTCGGACGCACTTCCGCGCCGAGATGCTGAAGGTATTTGTAACGGCAGTGCTGTTTATTTGCGCACTGGTGCTGTTTAAGTCAGCCGCCTGGATGTGGCTGATCCTGGGATTCGTAGTGGCGACCCTGGCTTACTGGCTGTCACTGCTCAAGATTTAACCATTTATAAGATTCGGACCTATGACTACTGAACATGGCGGCCACGCGGCCCCGGCAAATGCCACCGAGTACATCCAGCACCACCTGACCCACAACAGCACTGGTGCAACTCCAGCTGACTTCAACCTGGACACCTTCTGGATCTCCCTGATCCTGGGCTTCGTGTTCCTGGGTATTTTCTACATGGCTTCCAAGCGCGCCACCGCCGGCGTGCCAGGCAAGCTGCAGAACTTCGTTGAATGGGTCATGGAACTGGTCAATGACACCGTCAACTCCGCTTTCCACGCCAAATCGGCTGTGATCGCGCCTCTGGCCATCACCATCTTCGTGTGGGTCTGGCTGATGAACGCGATGGACTTCCTGCCGGTCGACCTGCTGCCTAAGCTGCTGAGCTACGCTGGCGTGAACTACCTGCGTGTCGTGCCGACCGCCGACGTGAACCACACTTTCGGCATGTCCTTCGGCGTGCTGATCTGCATCATCGGTTTCTCGATCAAGGCCAAAGGCGTAGGCGGCTGGGGTAAAGAGCTGTTCACCGCACCATTCCACGCGCACGGCGCGGTCGGCACCATCCTGCTGGCACCGGTGAACTTCATCTTCCAGATGCTGGAACTGTTTGCAAAACCAATTTCCCTGTCGCTGCGACTGTTCGGCAACATGTACGCCGGCGAACTGATCTTCATCCTGATCGCACTGCTGCCATGGTGGGCACAGTGGATGCTGGGTGCTCCATGGGCAATCTTCCACATTCTGGTTGTGACTCTGCAAGCGTTTGTGTTTATGGCGTTGACGGTTGTGTACCTGGCCCTCGCGGTTGAGAAGCACTAATCAGCAACTTATTCGTAGTATTTGGTTTTAGTTTTTTGGTATTTTCGTTTTTTTTAAATTAGGAGAAATCTAATGCAAGCTCTGATCGCACAAGTACAAGGCATGACCGTTCTGGCAGTGGCAATCATCATCGGCCTGGGCGCCATCGGCACCGCACTCGGCTTCGCTATCCTGGGCGGCAAGTTCCTGGAAGCTTCCGCACGTCAGCCTGAACTGATGCCACAACTGCAAACCAAACTGTTCGTTATCGCTGGTCTGCTGGACGCGATCTCCATGATCGGCGTTGGTGTTGCTCTGCTGTTCACCTTCAACAACCCATTCCTGACCGCTATCACCGCTGCTGTTGCTCAGTAATCTTTCTCCTAAACCTGGAGAAAACTTTTAGGAGCAAGGTATGAACATCAATATGTCGCTTCTCGGACAAATGATCACCTTCGCGGTGCTCGTTTGGTTCTCGATGAAGTTCGTATTCCCGGCGCTGAACAATGCGCTGGATGAGCGTGCCAAGCGTATTGCAGACGGTCTGGCTGCGGCTGACCAGGGCAAGATGGCCGGCGAGCAAGCTGAAAAGCAAGCCGCCGCCTTCCTGGCGTCGGCAAAAGCCGACGCAGCCCAGGTAGTCGCAGACGCCGACAAGCGCGCGCAACTGGTCGCAGAAGAAATCAAAGCAAACGCACAAGCCGAAGCTGCCCGTATCGTGGCACAAGCTAAAGCTGAAGCCGAGCAGCAAGTAACCCAGGCCCGCGAAGCACTGCGTGGCCAAGTGGCTGACCTGGCTGTGAAGGGCGCCGAGCAAATCCTGAAGCGCGAAGTCAACGCGTCGGCTCACGCTGACCTGCTGTCTCGCCTGGCTACCGAGCTCTGATTATGGCAGAGCTCGCAACCGTCGCCCGTCCTTACGCGGAAGCCCTCTTCCGCGTAGCCCAGGCTGGCAACCTCGCGCAGTGGTCCGATCTGGTGTCCGAACTGGCCCAGATCGGTTCGCATGAAGAGGTGCTGGCATATGCCCGCAATCCAAAAGTTCTGGATAGCGATGTCATCGCAGCCATCAAGGCCTTGCTGAAATCGCCGCTCAACGCGGAAGCGAACAACTTCCTCTCGATGCTGATCGAAAACGGTCGTATCGCACTGCTGCCGGAAATCGGCGCCCAATTCGCGCTGCTGAAGAATGCAGCCGAAGGTGCGGCAGACGCCGAAATCACGAGCGCATTCGACATGAGCGAAGCCCAAGTGGCCGAGCTGATCAAGACGCTGGAAAAGAAATTCAGCCGCAAGCTGAAACCCGTCGTGACTATCGATCCTTCGCTGATCGGTGGCGTACGCGTCGTGGTTGGCGACGAAGTGCTGGACACTTCGGTTAGCGCCAAGCTGCAGCAGCTGCGTTCCGCGCTGGTCGCCTAATCGGCACCGCGACAGCTAGAGAGAAAACATTTAGGAGTTAGTATGCAACTCAACCCATCCGAAATCAGCGAGCTGATCAAGAGCCGGATCCAAGGCATTGACGGCGGCGCTGAAGTGCGCAATCAAGGCACCGTAATTTCCGTAGCAGACGGTATCTGCCGCATCCACGGCCTGTCGGACGTGATGCAAGGTGAGATGCTGGAATTCCCAGGCAACACCTTTGGTCTGGCAATGAACCTGGAGCGTGACTCCGTTGGTGCCGTTATCCTGGGCGCCTACGAGCACATCTCCGAAGGCGACACCGTAAAGTGCACCGGCCGCATCCTGGAAGTTCCAGTCGGTCCTGAACTGCGCGGCCGCGTGGTGAACGCGCTGGGCCAGCCGATCGACGGCAAAGGTCCTGTGAACGCCAAGATGACCTCGCCAATCGAGAAGATCGCTCCAGGCGTTATCGCCCGTGAGTCCGTCGGCCAGCCTATGCAGACCGGCCTGAAGTCGATCGACGCGATGGTACCAATCGGCCGTGGCCAGCGTGAGCTGATCATTGGCGACCGTCAGACCGGTAAGTCCGCCGTTGCGGTTGATGCGATCATCAACCAAAAAGGCCAGGGCATGACCTGTATCTACGTTGCTATCGGCCAGAAAGCATCGACCATCAAGAACATCGTGCGTTCCCTGGAACAGCACGGCGCGATGGAGTACACCATTGTTGTGGCAGCTTCCGCTTCGGAATCGGCAGCAATGCAGTACATCTCGGCTTACTCCGGTTGCACCATGGGCGAATACTTCCGCGACCGCGGTGAAGACGCCCTGATCGTGTACGACGACCTGTCCAAGCAAGCAGTTGCTTACCGTCAGATCTCCCTGCTGCTGCGCCGCCCACCAGGCCGCGAAGCATACCCAGGCGACGTGTTCTACCTGCACTCCCGTCTGCTGGAACGCGCTGCCCGCGTGAACGCCGACTACGTGGAAGCCTTCACCAAGGGTGAAGTCAAAGGTAAGACCGGTTCCCTGACCGCGCTGCCGATCATTGAAACCCAGGCTGGCGACGTTTCGGCGTTCGTTCCAACCAACGTGATTTCGATTACCGACGGCCAGATCTTCCTGGAAACCTCGCTGTTCAACTCCGGTATCCGTCCTGCGATTAACGCAGGTATCTCGGTGTCCCGCGTTGGTGGTGCTGCGCAGACCAAGGTCATCAAGAACCTGTCCGGCGGTATCCGTACCGACCTGGCACAGTACCGTGAACTGGCTGCGTTCGCGCAGTTCGCTTCCGACCTGGACGAATCGACCCGTAAGCAGCTGGACCGCGGTGCCCGCGTGACCGAACTGCTGAAGCAGACCCAGTACTCGCCGCTGCCGATCTCCCTGATGGGTGCATCGCTGTTCGCCGTGAACAAGGGCTTCCTGGACGACGTACCTGTCAAGCGCGTGCTGGCCTTCGAAGCCGAACTGCACTCGTTCCTGAAGACCAAGCACTCCGCACTGCTGGCCAAGATCGAAGAAACCAAGCAACTGGACAAAGACGGCGAAGCTGCGCTGTCGGCCGCCATTGCTGATTTCAAGAAATCCTTCGCAATCTAATACACGGCGGCCCTGGACAAGGGCCGCCTACTAGCGCAAAGGAGTAAGGACTCATGGCAGTAGGCAAAGAGATACGTGGCAAGATCAAGAGCGTAGAGAATACGAAGAAGATCACCAAGGCGATGGAAATGGTCGCTGCATCGAAAATGCGCAAGGCGCAAGATCGTATGCGCGCCGCCCGTCCGTACAGTGACAAGATTCGTAATATCGCTGCGAACCTGGCAAATGCCAACCCCGAGTACACGCACCCGTTCCTGGCTGAAGCCAAGACGGAAGCCAAGGCTGTGGGCTTTATCGTCGTCACGACCGACAAGGGTCTGTGCGGCGGTTTGAACACCAACGTCCTGCGTATGGTGACCAACAAGACCAAAGAGCTGGAAGCTGCGGGCAACAAGATTGAAGCAGTAGCAGTTGGTAATAAAGGTTTGGGCTTCCTGAACCGCATCGGTGTACCAGTGGTCGCGCAAGCTACCCAGATCGGCGACACGCCGCACCTGGAAAAGCTGATCGGCCCAGTGCAAGTGATGCTGGAGAAATTCCAGGAAGGCAAACTGGACGCCGTCTACCTGTGCTACACCAAGTTCATCAACACGATGAAGCAAGAGCCGATGGTCGAGCAGCTGCTGCCGCTGACCGCGGACAAGATGAAGGCCGATGAGCACTCCCACAACTGGGACTACATCTACGAGCCGGACGCAGCTTCCGTGATCGACGAACTGCTGGAGCGCTACATTGAAGCGCTGGTGTACCAGGCGGTTGCAGAAAACCTGGCATCCGAGCAATCGGCCCGTATGGTGGCGATGAAAGCCGCATCGGATAACGCCGGTAATGTGATCGGTGAGCTGAAGCTGGTCTACAACAAGACCCGCCAGGCTGCAATTACCAAAGAACTGTCTGAAATCGTCGCCGGTGCGGCAGCGGTTTAAACGAATTTAACTATATTTGAAGGAACGAACATGGCTGATGGCAAAATCGTTCAGTGTATCGGCGCTGTGGTGGACGTTGAGTTCCCACGCAACGCGATGCCTAAGGTTTTTGACGCGCTGAAAATGGAAGGCTCCGAGCTGACCCTGGAAGTGCAACAGCAGTTGGGTGACGGCGTGGTCCGTACCATTGCTCTGGGCTCCTCCGACGGTCTGCGTCGCGGCATGACCATCCAGAACACCGGCAAACCAATCATGGTACCAGTGGGTAAAGCTACCCTGGGCCGTATTATGGACGTGCTGGGCAACCCGATCGACGAATGCGGTCCTGTCTCCCACGAGCAGACTGCTTCGATCCACCGCGTGGCTCCTGCTTACGACGAACTGTCCCCATCCCAAGACCTGCTGGAAACCGGCATCAAGGTTATTGACCTGGTCTGCCCATTCGCTAAGGGTGGTAAGGTTGGTCTGTTCGGCGGTGCAGGTGTGGGCAAGACCGTGAACATGATGGAACTGATCAACAACATCGCTAAAGCGCACTCGGGTCTGTCCGTGTTCGCCGGTGTTGGTGAGCGTACCCGTGAAGGTAACGACTTCTACCACGAAATGGCCGACGCCAAAGTGGTTGACCTGGAAAACCCAGCCAACTCCAAAGTGGCAATGGTTTACGGTCAGATGAACGAACCTCCTGGCAACCGTCTGCGCGTGGCGCTGACCGGTCTGACCATCGCTGAGTCGTTCCGTGACGAAGGCCGTGATGTTCTGTTCTTCGTGGACAACATCTACCGCTTCACCCTGGCCGGTACCGAAGTGTCCGCACTGCTGGGCCGTATGCCTTCCGCAGTGGGTTACCAGCCGACCCTGGCTGAAGAAATGGGCCGTCTGCAGGAGCGTATTACCTCCACCAAGACCGGTTCGATCACCTCGATCCAGGCCGTCTACGTTCCAGCGGACGACTTGACCGACCCATCCCCAGCAACCACCTTCGGCCACCTGGACTCGACCGTCGTTCTGTCCCGTGACATCGCCGCCCTGGGTATCTACCCTGCGGTTGACCCACTGGATTCGACCTCCCGCCAGCTGGACCCGCTGGTTGTGGGCGAAGAGCACTACAACACCGCACGTGCCGTACAGGGCACCCTGCAGCGCTACAAAGAACTGCGTGACATTATCGCGATTCTGGGTATGGACGAACTGGCTCCAGAAGACAAGCTGGTCGTTGCTCGCGCACGTAAGATGCAGCGTTTCCTGTCCCAGCCGTTCCACGTTGCTGAAGTGTTTACCGGTTCCCCAGGTAAGTACGTTTCGCTGAAAGACACGATCAAGGGCTTCAAGATGATCGCTTCCGGCGAACTGGACCACCTGCCAGAACAGGCCTTCTACATGGTTGGTACCATCGAAGAAGCCATCGAAAAAGCCAAGAAACTGGGCTAATTTCGGGTTGAAGCAGTCCCGCCCTGCGGGACTGCGCACTGAGGACAAACATGGCAAACACTATTCACGTTGATGTGGTTTCGGCCGAAGAGCAAATCTTCTCGGGCGAAGCGACTTTCGTGGCGTTGCCGGGCGAGCAGGGCGAGCTGGGTATCTACCCGAAGCACACCCCGCTGATCACCCGTATCCGTCCAGGCGCGGTGCGCATCCAGGTTCCAGGCCAGGCTGAAGAAGAGTTCGTCTTCGTCGCCGGCGGCCTGCTGGAAGTGCAGCCAAACGCTGTGACGGTCCTGGCTGACACCGCGATCCGTGGTCATGACCTGGATGAAGCCAAGGCAGAAGCCGCCAAGAAGCTGGCGGAAGAAAACCTGGCCAACAACAAGACTGGCATCGACTACGCGAAAGCACAAGCGGAACTGGCAGCGGCTATCGGCCAGCTGGCAGCAATCGCAAAACTGCGCAAGATCAAGGGCTAATCCTCTTCATCGTGCAGCATCGGAAAGGCAGCCTCGGCTGCCTTTTTTGTTTTGGCGCCGGCCGGCGCCTACTCGAACACTTCCTTCAGCGATTGCGCTTCCAGTATGGCGTCGCTCCAGGCTTCCAGTTGCTCCATGCTGGCCCTATCGAGGCGCTTGCGTATGGCCTGCGGCAGCGGCCCGAAACGCTGGGTGAGCTGCCGCGCCAGCAGCTCGGCTGCGCCTTCCCGCCAGCCTTCCATGCGCCCCTTCTCATGGCCTTGTTCCAGGCCATGCTGCACACCCTTCTTCCAGCCTTTGTCCATAAACCATTGTTCCAGGGGAGTAATCAGTTCCATCTTGCGCTCCTTCTCCAGCTTGAGGACGGCGTGCCAGTAGCGCGCTTGCTGCGGTTCGGGCAATACCATCATCCAATTGATTACCTTGAACATGGCGATTATGCGCCGTTTGCTCCATCCCCGTTCGTATAGCAGGCGCGTGAGCCGCAGCTTTGATGCCAGCAAGGCGTCAGCATCATGTCGTTCCCGCTGGGAGCTCAAATGCGCCAGCGTGACCAGAGCAAACGGGTTGTTTGCTGCAAACAGCTCGCCTTCGTCGTAGTCCAACAGCTTAGCGGTGGCGAAAGAGATGCCCAATACTGTGCCAAGGGCCCCGACGTGGAAATCCTGCGGGCGCCAGCCCGGGTCTTCGTCCGCCAACAGGACCAGGCTGGCAACGTGCAGCCGGTATTCACCGAAGATTCGGACGCTATAGTCGAACATGCGTTCCGGCAGGCTGGCGTCGAACTGCGACTGCACCTCTATATGCAGCAGCACCCTTTCCGCGCTGTCGCGCAGGCAGACCTCGACCAGCATGTCCGCCACCATGCCGCCGGGTGCGTCGCCAAAGCCGATTTGCGCCAGCTCTTTGTCGCGGAAGCGGGGGCGTTGCGACCAGTCGATCTGCGCGTAGAGTGCCGGGAAATAGAAGGCCATGAAGGCGGGGAAGGCGTGCCTCAGCGCAGCCTTCCAGGGCGCATCGTAACGGGCGGGGGGCAGGGCGGTCGGCATGCGTCGAGTCTAAGGCCCAGCCGCATGGGCCTGCGTTGACCTGGCGCAAAGGCCAGGCGCATTCGTCATGACAAACGCGGTAACCACATGCCCATAGTGGCGCCAAAAATGCCGACGCACATGAGCAGCGTTGCGCCGGCCAGCAGGGCTGCCGTGACGCCCTGAAGCCGTGCATTGGCGCTGCTGCGCGCGCGCAGGTAAAGCTCCAGCACGGCAAGCGGCAACAGGTACTGCGCGAACGCCAGCACATCCAGGAAGGGGCCGCGGAAGGTTCCGGGGTCGAAACCTGCAGGGCCGCCGTTGAGCAGCAGCCAGGCCATCAGGCCGATGCGGAAGAACCATACTGCACTCACGGTCATGAACAGGCGCAGCGCCCAGCGGCGATGGCTGTCCAGGCGTTTGGCGTGTGCCTCGCGCACCGTCAGCCAGGCGAACAGCAGGATCAGCACGGCATCAACCAGCATGCCGGCATGCATGACGGGGCCTCCCACCGTGCCGCGCGTCGCCAGCATCAGCGTACCGGCCAGGGTCGATATGACGGCCAGCGTGACGTAGAGGCGGCCGTTCCAGCGGTGCATGCGCGGCGCGCGGATGCGGAACTGCGGCACAAGCTGCAGCAGCCCGCCGCCGATGATGAACACGGCGAACAGCACATGCACGACGAGTGCCAGGTTGCCGGCAGTGTCGCCAGGCACGTAGCCCTTGGGGAGAACCTTGTTCATCAGCTCGGGCTGGCCCAGCGCAATGGCGCGGCCATGAAAGCCCAATATGTAGAGCACGAACAACGATTGGCCAAGCGCAGTAATGATGAACCAGAAGGCGGCGACTGCTTTCAAGGCGCCCATTGCACTGGGGCGGGCGAGGCGGGGAAGGGCGGCTGTGGCGCTTGTCATAGGGACTCCTTTAAGGACGGGTGGTTTGTTCCACCATAAGTGCGGGAGCGCGGGCGCGACGCATTTGGGCGGAAATCGTGCGACGGACGACGGTTTGCAGGGCTTGAATGACGGGCGCGAAGCGATTATCGTGCTCGAATGGCAACCCAACCCGCCGCACCGGCCCCGCACCTGCCGCATCGTTCACCGACCTTGCGGCAGTCAGCTATCGCCTTGTTCATCGTGCTGCAGTTGTCCTGGGGATTAAAGGCACTGTTTTCCACAGCCTTCCTGCCAGTGCTTGCGCGCATCGGCTTCATCGGTGCGGTTTTCCTGTTCGCCTTTTATGGCACCGCGCGGCGGCACCCGGCGTTGCGCTTGCTGGCGATAGCGCTGCTCGCGCCGGTCGCGTCGATGATCACTTTTATCGTTGCCGAGTGGCCGAACATCGGACCCTACCTCGAGAAAACACAGGGCGCAGCGGCCTTCGTGGTGCTGACGGTGGTCGCGTGGATCTGTGGCCTTACATCGGCCGCGATTGCGCTGCGTTTCGAACGCAAGGCGCGCGAACGCGCGGACCGGGCGCGTGCGGAAAGCGAGAAGAACGCGCTGGAGCGCAGCCTGCTGGACGCCCGCCTGCGCCTGCTGCAGGCGCAGATTGAACCGCACTTCCTGTTCAATACGCTGGCCAATGTCCAGGCCCTGGTGGAAGCGGGGTCGCCCAACGCCGCCCCCGTGCTGCGCCACCTGATCAACTACCTGCGCGCGGCCGGGCCACACCTGGCCGATGCCGACGCCACGCTGGGGCAGGAGCTGCACTTGGTGGAAGCCTACCTGGCCCTGATGCGCATGCGCATGCCGGACCGCCTCGAATACACGCTGTCGGTCGCACCCGAACTGGCCGGCCTGCGCTTCCCCGCCATGGCGTTGCTGACGCTGGTCGAAAACGCGGTACGCCACGGTATCGACCCCACCACCGCCGGCGGCAGGATCGACGTCGGCGCCACCCGCGATCGCGCCACAGGAGCCGTCGTTGCCTGGGTTGCCGACACTGGTGCCGGCATGTCGGAATCGGCCGCACCTGGCGCCGGCCTGGCCAATGTCCGAACGCGCCTGCGTGCTGCGTTCGGCGAGTCCGCCCGCCTCGACCTGCACGAAGTCGCGCCCCATGGCGTGCGCGCCGAATGCCATTTCATAGCAAGGGAAATTGAATGCAGCCCATCACTGCCTTGATCGCGGACGATGAACCATTGCTGCGCCAGCATTTGCGGGCGCAATTGCAGCGCCTCTGGCCACAACTGCAGGTTGTCGACGAAGCCCGCAACGGCCACGAGGTGCTCGAACTGTTCGAGGCGCACCAGCCCGACGTGGTGTTCCTCGACATCCAGATGCCTGGCCTGAACGGCATCGAGGCGGCACAAGCGCTGGCCCGCCGCGCCCACCTGGTCTTTGTCACGGCATTCGAACAGTATGCGATCCAGGCGTTTGACCAGGGCGCGATCGACTACCTGGTTAAGCCGCTGGACCCTGTACGGTTGGCCGATACCATCGAGCGCCTGCAGCAAAGGCTGGTACGCCGCGAGGTCGACCATGCCGCGCTTGAACTGGCGCTTGGCCGTTTCGCGCAGGCGATGGGAAAGCAGCCGGCGCGCGCCTGGCTGCAATGGATCAAGGCGTCGGTTGGCAGCAGCGTGCGCCTGATCCCGGTCGACCAGGTCGCCTTTATCCGGGCCGAGGAAAAGTACACGCTCGTTGCATGGGACGATGGCGAGGCCCTGATCCGGAGAAGCATCCGCGAGCTGGCGGAAGAACTTGATCCTGCGCATTTTGTACAAACGCACCGCTCGGTCATCGTCAACCTGAAATACGTGAGGGAGATGGTGCGCGGCGTGAATGAAACGGCGGAACTGCACCTGCATGGACGCAGCGAACTGCTGCCGGTCAGCCGCAGCTACCTGCACCATTTCAGGCAGATGTAGCTCGGAGTATCTGCTTGTCATTAAAGCATTCTGGATAAAATGGTAACTTCAATATCCTTTGCCTGGCCACCCAATGCGTAAAATCGTTTTGTCCGCCATCGCCTTGCTGGCACTGTCCACCGCCCATGCCGCCGGGGCGGAAGTCCGGAATCTTGCCCCGGCCTTTACTGCGGCCTACGACGCATCGGCGCAATTGCCGATGCCGGAACGGGTGGCAGCCATGAAAAAGGTCTTGCTGGCGCAGTATCCTGAGTTCTACGGTAGCAAGGCGCCGGAGAAACTGGATGAGTCAATCGCGTATGCCATCGAAACCTTCCCCAGGCTGCGTGAGGCCTATACGGACAAGGCCGATAAATTTGGCGGCGCCTTGCAGCAGAACCTGTCAACGTATACCAGGACCTTCCCGGATTTCCGCCTGAACGTCCCGACGTCGGTTATCCATTCGCTTTACGAAATGGACGGCGGCACGCGCGAACTGAATGGCAAGCTGCACCTGATTTTCGGCGCGGATATGCTGGCCCACGTGAATCCGAAAGGTAATGCTGCGCCCTTATTCCACCATGAGCTGTTCCATGTGATGCATGCGGAACGCTTCAGTTGCGGCGAAGGTAAGGTTTGGCCCCAGCTTTGGTTGGAAGGCCTGGCGACCTATGTTTCCCATGCACTGAATCCGGGCGCGAGCGAAACCGATCTCGTGCTGAACTTCCCGGCTGGCATGCCGGCCGGCACGCGTGAGAAGCTGCCGCAGGCGTGGCGCCAGCTGTCCTCCGTACTCGACAGCTCAGATAGCGCTGTGTATGGTGAGCTGTTCACGATGAGTTCCGGGCAATCCACCGAGCTGCCGCGCCGCCGCGGCTATTACCTTGGCTATCTTATCGCCAAGGACGCGGCCCGGACGCGCGATCTTGCGACCCTGGCATCGATGGATTGCCAGCAAGTGCGTGGACTGATTGAATCCACGATCAGCAAACTCTCAAAGGAGGCAATGTAATGGCTACCATCTTCATTACCGGTGCCGCTGGTGCCTTGGGTAGCGCTGTCGCGCGCGCTTTCGATGCGGCCGGCGCCAACACGGTGCTGCTCGGCCGCGACCTGGCACGGCTGGCCGCGGCCTGCGGTCCCGCCAGCGAGCGCCGCATGCTGGCCGTCGCCGACCTGCGCGATGCCGCCTCGGTGGCCGCCGCAACGCGCGCGGCCGCCGATCGTTTCGGCCGCATCGATGCGCTGTGCAACATCGCCGGCGGCTTCGCCATGGGCACGCCTGTGCATGCAACCAGCGATGCGCAGTGGGACGAGCTGTTCGACCTGAACGTGCGTAGCCTGCGTAATGCGGTGGCGGCCGTGGTGCCCGGCATGCTGGACGGGCAGGGCGGCAAGGTGGTGAATATCGCGTCCGGCTCGGCGCGCCAGGGGCTGGCGAATATGGGGGCTTACTGCGCCAGCAAGGATGTGGTGATCCGCCTGACCGAGTCCATGTCAGCCGAACTGCGCGGGCAGGGAATCAACGTCAACTGCGTACTGCCCGGTACCATCGATACCGCCGAGAACCGCGCCGCCATGCCGAACGCCGACCGCAGCAAATGGGTGGCGCCGGAGGCGTTGGCCGATGTGATCCTGTTCCTGTGCAGTCCGGCCGCCCGCGCTATCCACGGCGCTGCGCTGCCCTGCATTTGAATCAGGCGCCCGTTGCTGGGGCCTTGGCAATGCGCGGTTTGCTGCGCGCGAAATCGACCATCGCTTTCGGGTACACCATATTGTCGCGATATGAGCTGTCGTCGATCTCGTACAGGTAGCTGAAGGCCGCCGCGCACATGGCCCAGTAGCCGTTATACGGCGAAAAGCCAGGCTCGAGCTTTTCATGCTTGCCCCAGAAGCAGGCGGCGCCGCGCATCGATTGGTACCAGCCATCCACATACTTCGCCATGCTTTTGGCACGCCCAGCTTGCGTTTCCTGGTCGAGCGCATCAAGCAATGGCGTGTGCGTCTTCCAGTACCAGGTGTCCAGCGATGGGCGGCCTGGCAGGTAAAAGCCCAGCAAGTCCTCAATGACGGCGTCCGCCCCGTCGAAGTCGGTTCCTTCGATCAGGCCGAAGATGCGCGGGATAAGGTCGTCCCGATGCAGCAGGACAGCGGCCGACAACAGATTCAGGTATTCGATATAGACGTCGATCAGGTCATTCAGGATGATCGGTGGGTAGTAATCCTCGTCGGCGGCCTCATGGCCCACATCGGCTGCGTTCTCATACGCCGCTACCACCTGGCTGAGGGACTGGGCAAGCAGGTCCAGGTCCTCGCCAGCGGTGTAGCGCAGCTCGAAGACGTTCCAGAGCGTGTTGGCGCGTCCTTCCAGCAGCGATGCCCGGCTGCGCGGGGTATGGTCTGGTTCCGCTAGCCTCTCCTCCAGCAGGATGGCTTCCCTGTCGTACCATTCCAATGTGTCTAGATAGCTTTGTTCGGGCAGGAAGGGTTGGCGGCGCCTTTGCACGAACGCCAGGCTGTTCAGTTCCTGGTCGCGCGGGATGTGGATCCCATAACCCGGTACGTCGATGTAGCCGAGTGCCGTGCGTGGACGGCTGCGGGCATAGTCGACCAGGTCTTTCGGATACACAGGTTCATCGCGGAATATGCCATCGTCGATGTCGAACAGGTAAACATAAGCGGCCGCGCACATGGCCCAGGCCCCGGCAACTGTCTGGCCTGCCGCAGCCGCCTCTTCATGCCGCGCGCTGAACCAGCCCTTCACATACTTCTCCATGCGGCGGCTGCGCTGAGCGGCGGTGGGGCCATTCAAGGCATGCATCAGCGGCTCGTACTGGGTCCAGCGACAGGTGCCGAAATAGTGCCGGTGAGGGAAGTAGAATTCGCGCAACGTTTCGAAAGGCGAATCGATGCCGTGGTATTCCGGTACCCGGTTCAGGTCAAAGAAGCGGGGCAGCAAATCCTCGCGGCGAAACAGAATCAACGCCGCGCACAAGTCCAGGTGGGCCGCATAGGGCTGGTAGGGGTGGATGGTGAAGGCGGAGTCCCAGACTTCGCGTTCAATCGTATTGAAGGTGATGCTGTAACGCTCGTAGGCCTCGATGACCTGGGTCAGGCTTTGCGCCAGTTGGTCCAGTTGTTCGCCGGCGCTGTAGCGCAGCATTACCGCTTGCCAAAGCCGGTCGCCATGCAACTTCAACGTTTCACTTTGCAGCTGGATATCGCCAGCGTGGGCGGCCAGGCTGGCTTCGAGCTCCGCTTCGAATTTCCCGAACTGCTCCAGCGCATGGCTAAAGTAGGCCGGGTCCAGCGACTGCTGGCGGCATTCCATTAGCGGCACATGCCGTACGACTGCTTATCGTCGAACCAGCGGTAGGTGTAAGTGCGCGAGACGTAGCGCTTGCCGCCGATGATGACATCCGGCGGGGTCAGGTCGAAGCGCTGCGGCATCTTGCCCTTGATGAGCAGGCGGTAGCGCAGCTGGGTGTGGTCGCTGGTGCCCACCGCATTCATGGTCAGCGGCATGCCGTGCACGATTTCCACCATTTCGGCTTTGCCATTAGTCGGGCGCTGGTACACGCTCAGCACTGTTGCGTTCTCCAGTAGCGCGCCCTTCGGCTGGCTGACCTGGAAGTGCTTGGTGGCGAATTGCACTTGGGTGGTGCGGGGCAGCATGTAGTTGACGCCGATCTCGATCCCCGGTTCGGATGATGGCACGACGTTGGTGGCCGATACGGTAATGCCGCGCGGCAGTTCAAATGTGTCGGCATCGACTGCGGTGCCGCAGTCGGCGGAGGTGGCTTGGTAAAGCGGGCCTGGCGTGTAGCTGTCGCCGCATGCCGTGAGGCCAAAAAACAGGGCGATGGGCGCAAATCGGCGCATGGTGAATACCTTTTGTTGTTAGTGTTGACAGTTTACCCGACCGGCAGCGGGGGGGAAGCTCCCACCCGTTACAAATCCTTGTTGTTTTGGGGAAACAAGCGATTGCTTTACGCGGCGTTTCCGTAGAGAATCTCTCCATTCTTTTGCCGCCTGCCCAAATCTGGCTCAGCGGTATCACAGATGGCCCCGTCCACTGCCGTCTATCCAATTTCCCGCTGGCCAAAATTCCGCCTGCCCCATCCAACCAAAGGGGTCAGAAGTGGCTACTTCCACCGTTTCCGTATCGTTCGCCAATGGCTTTATCGGTGATTACTCGAAAAACAACGAGTCCACCAATGCATCGTTGCTCAGCACCCTGGGCTGGAGCAATTTGCAGTTTGTGCAGTCCACTGACAATGGCCAGTTTGGCGGCACGCAGGGCAACGATTACTCGGGAACGATCCTGGTCACCGATGCGAATGGGGTGCAGCACGCCATCGATGGCGTGATCAACTGGCGTGCGCCTAGCGGGACGGTATCGACGATTGTCTTTTATGCCAAGGGCGCTTCGCATACGCTGGCGACCAGCACTGGTACATATGTGGTTGATCCGTTCACGGAAACTAACGGCGACCCGCACAGCTTTATCGGCCTGACGTTTAACGGCCAGGCCTTGACCATTACCGGGGGGAAGGTGACCGGTAA
This sequence comes from Pseudoduganella sp., assembly GCF_041914865.1. NCBI lineage: Bacteria > Pseudomonadati > Pseudomonadota > Betaproteobacteria > Burkholderiales > Oxalobacteraceae > Pseudoduganella > Pseudoduganella sp. The sequence goes on from NZ_JAYSCO010000030.1 coordinate 19,686, forward strand.
TGCGGCCACTTCCGGCCTGCTGTCGACGCTGAATACCTACCTGGCCAACCAGCCGCAGATCTCCGTCGCCGATGTGGCGGTAAATGAGGGGAGCGGCATGGCCACCATCACGGTGGTACTCAGCAAAGCGACTTCGGATACCGTGACCGTTGATTATGCTACTGGGAATGGCACCGCCAGTGCCGGTACCGACTATACGGCAGCCAGCGGCAAGCTGACCTTTGCCGCGGGCCAGACTAGCAAGACTTTCCAGGTGCCGATCACCGACAACATGCTTGTCGATGGTGCGCGCAGCTTCAATGTCGTTCTGTCGAACAGCACGCTGGCGGCGATTACCGACAACACGGCTGTCATCAGCATCAGCGACAACGATTCGGTGGCCCCGCCGGCGCCGACGGTAAGCACGGTTGCGGCCGATAGTAGCGTGGTGGAGGGGAACAGCCTGTCCTTTACGGTCACCATGAGCGCTGCCGGTGGCAGCAGCCAGGAATATGCCTTGACGCTAGGTGGCACCGCCAGTGCAGGTGATTATGGGACGCTGTCGTTTAGCAATGGCGTGGCGTGGAAGAATGGGAATGCCGGTACTGGCATCGTGGTGGTGCCGGCCGGTGTGGCGAGCTTCAAGGTCACCGTGGCGA
>NZ_JAYSCO010000030.1:20423-64072 GCF_041914865.1 Pseudoduganella sp.
CAACCCGACCGACAGCACCGTGGTGGAAGGCGCTTCGCTGCAGTACACGGTGACGCTGAACGCGGCCGGTGTGGTGGCGGGCGAGTTTTCGCTGACCCTGGGCGGCAGCGCGAGCGCGGGCGACCTGGGCGCCGTGTCGTTCAGCGATGGCGTAGCGTGGAAGAACGGCGATGCCAGCACTGGCATCGTGGTGGTGCCGGCCGGTGTGGCGAGCTTCAAGGTCACCGTGGCGACGGTGGATGATGCGGCCATCGAATCCGCCGAGAGCCTGGTGCTGACGGTCGGTGGCGTGGCTGCGACCGGGACGATTACCGATAACGATTCGCAGAGCGTGTCCGCAGTACTGGCGGAAGATGCGGCCAACACCGGCGCCAACCCGACCGACAGCACCGTGGTGGAAGGCGCTTCGCTGCAGTACACGGTGACGCTGAACGCGGCCGGTGTGGTGGCGGGCGAGTTTTCGCTGACCCTGGGCGGCAGCGCGAGCGCGGGCGACCTGGGCGCCGTGTCGTTCAGCGATGGCGTAGCGTGGAAGAACGGCGATGCCAGCACTGGCATCGTGGTGGTGCCGGCCGGTGTGGCGAGCTTCAAGGTCACCGTGGCGACGGTGGATGATGCGGCCATCGAATCCGCCGAGAGCCTGGTGCTGACGGTCGGTGGCGTGGCTGCGACCGGGACGATTACCGATAACGATTCGCAGAGCGTGTCCGCAGTACTGGCGGAAGATGCGGCCAACACCGGCGCCAACCCGACCGACAGCACCGTGGTGGAAGGCGCTTCGCTGCAGTACACGGTGACGTTGAACGCGGCCGGTGTGGTGGCGGGCGAGTTTGCGCTGACCCTGGGCGGCAGCGCGAGCGCGGGCGACCTGGGCGCGGTGTCGTTCAGCGATGGCGTGGCGTGGAAGAACGGTGATGCCGGTACTGGCATCGTGGTGGTGCCGGCCGGTGTGGCGAGCTTCAAAGTGACCGTGGCGACGGTGGATGATGCGGCCGTTGAGTCGGCCGAGAGCCTGGTGCTGACGGTCGGAGGCGTGGCTGCGACGGGAACCATTACCGATAACGATGTACAAAGCGTTTCCTCCGTCCTGGCAGAGGATGCCGCACATGCGGGTGCCAGCCCGACCGATTCCAGCGTGGAGGAGGGCGGTTCACTCCTGTACACCGTGGCGTTGAATGCCAGCTCGCCGGTCGCAACGGAATATACGCTTACCACTGGCGGATCGGCGGCTGGCGCCGATCATGGTGCAATGTCCTTCAGCGATGGCGTGGCCTGGAGGAATGGCGATGCGAATAGCGGCATTGTCGTGGTGCCGGCTGGTGTGACCAGCTTTAAAGTGACGGTTGCAACAGTTGATGACGCGCTGATCGAGTCGGCCGAGAGCCTGGTATTGACGGTGGGTGGCGTGGCTGGCACCGGCCACATTACGGATAACGATAGCCAGAGCGTGACCAGCGTTACGGCGGAGGATGCCGCCCATACCGGCGCTAACCCTGCCGACAGTTCGGTCGTTGAAGGCGCAAGCCTGCGCTACAGTGTGGTGCTGAACACCGCCAGCCCGGCTGCGTCGGAGTTTACGTTGGGACTGGGTGGTTCGGCTTCTGGTGCTGATGTCGGCGCGGTGTCCTTCAGCGACGGGGTGGCGTGGAAGAATGGCGATGCAGGCACTGGCATCATCGTCGTCCCGGCTGGTGTCGTGAGCTTCGCTGTCACGGTGGCGACTGTTGATGATGCCGTCATTGAGTCGGCCGAGAGCCTGGTGCTGACGGTTGGCGGTGTGGCCTCGGCTGGGACCATTACGGACAACGATTCGCAGTCGGTTACTTCGGTTTCGGCGTCGAATAGCGTAGTGGAGGGCGGTAACCTGGAATACGTGGTGGCCCTGAATGCGGCCAGCCCGTCCAGCACGGAATTCAGCCTTGCCGTTGGCGGTACTGCGGGTGTCGGGGATAGTAACGCCCTGGTGTTCAGCCACGGCGTGGCATGGAAGAATGGCGATGCGACGACGGGGATTGTCGTTGTACCTGCGCATGTGACTTCGTTTACGATCACTGCGCCGACCGTCGACGATGCACTGGTCGAGTCGGCAGAAAGCCTGGCGATTACGGTAGGCGGCGTGGCGGCCACCGGGACCATTATCGATAATGATGTCGCCCCGCCAGTGGTTGTCATTCCGCCAGTTGTTACCCCGCCGGTCGTCACACCGCCAGTAGTAACTCCACCTGTGGTCACGCCGCCAGTAGTCACGCCTCCGGTCGTAGTGACCCCGCCAGTGGTGCAGCCAATATTCGGCGCGGCACTTGATCCGACCACTGACGACGGTGCCAGCAATGCCGATCTCGTAACCAGCGTGATTGCGCCAGAATTCACGCTTTCCGGTGCCGGATTCTTCAGCTCCGGCGGCAGCGCGCGGCTGATGACTACTGACGGCAAGTCCCTGGCCTCGGTCTCGATCAGCGACGAAGCGCTGAAAACGGGCAAGGTGAACCTGGCAACCCCGAACCTGGATGACGGCGATTACACCTTCATTTCCCAAGTGCTTGACGCCAGCGGCAAGGTGGTCGCCGAGTCGCCAGTCAAGGTCACCATCGTGACCGACGTGGATGGTGTAGCGCCATCGATCGAGCTGGCCGCCAACGGCGGTGACTTCAATAAAGACGGCGTGGCGGACTGGCAGCAGCACGCCGTCGCACAGATGCCGCTCGCCTCCCTGGCCGAATTCGTGCTTGGCAAGAACGCCTCGCAAGCCAGCTTCGGCGCGATTATGGCCGGTACGCCCGATGCTGCCGCCCCGGGCGCGGCGGTGAAGCTGACCGCCGGGGCGCAACTGCTCGACTTGAGCCTGAGTGCGGCGCCGGCTCCGATGGATGCCAACACCACCGCCGTCTCGCCCATGTTCAACTTCTCCGTTAAAGCGCAGGAAGGCGGCGCCCCGTTGGCAGACATGGCGGCCGACATCGCCGGCCTGCAGACCCGCGTGGTGATCGACCTGGCCGCCGGCGGCGTGCAGGCTAATGACTTCATTAAATGGGACCAGGCCAACAAGCGCTGGTACAGTTTCCTCGATGATGGCCGCCTGGACACCTTCGACAACGGCGCCACCCTGGTCGATTCGAACGGCGACGGCAAGGTTGACCGCGTGGTCATCACCCTGACCGATGGCGGTTGGGGCGACGAGGACGGCCTCGCCAACGGCGTGATCGTCGACCCCGGCATGCTGGCCCAACACGTCGAGCCGCCCCACGTGGAAAACCCGGTTTATAGCGTGCGGCTGGCGAATGGCGACCGCTGCTACACTAGCAACGCGCAGGAAGCAGCCGTAATCGCCAAAGGCGCCGGCAACGTGTTCGAAGGCGCCAGGTTCGACGCGCTCAGCGCCGACCAGGGTGGCCGCCAGCTAAATGCCTATTACCAGCCTTACACCAAGGATTGGTACTTTGCCGCCGCCGGCGACAGTATGCCGTATGCCTGCTTTGAACTGGCCAAGGGCACAGGCTTCACTGCAGCCGCAGCGGGGTCCGGCGTTGGCGTCAATATCCACTTGTACCAGAACGCCATGGGCCAGACCCAGCTGCTGTCGCAAGCCGATGCCCTGGCCCTGGGATTGGGCGGCAAAGGCTTCAAGGACCTGGGCGCCAAGTTCAGCACTACGGTGGAAAGCGCATTCGCGTTTGATGTGGAAGGCTACCTTGTTGCAAACCGTGACAATGCAGGGGTGAAGGCTTTGGTACAGTCACTCGCAGGCAGTTATCGCAGCACATCCGACGCAGGCTTTGTAGAAGCGGTCGAACAGCATTACCTTGCGCAAGTAAGCCTGGTTGGCATTGCGCATGGCGGTGCCGCGGCGGCGGCAGATGTGAACGCGGTGTTCGGTACCGGTTTCGGGGCCTGACTTGCATAAGGAGCGGCGCATGAAAGCATTCGGCGGTCTGGTTGTTCTTTTGGGTTTGGCCGGAGGCGCGGCGGCGGCCGAGCCGGCCAGCTGGTATATGGCGGGTCACGTGGGGGTGAATAACCTGGACGACTGGCCCGCCAAGGTCGATTTCGGCGGGGTGGAAGCCAACGGTAAGCTGGGACTCAAGCGGGGAAACCATGCAGGCTTGATGGTGGGCCGCGAAACGGCGCACGCGCGCTATGAGCTGGAATTTGGCCACGGCCGCATCAAGATTGATTCGCTCGAATTGAGCGGAATCGCCGAACCGGGCGGGCAACGCGGACATTATGACGTGGTGCTGGCCAATATTTATCGGCATGATGCTGTGAGCGCATCGCTGCGCGTATTCGGCGGTATTGGCATAGGCTGGGGCAGGGCCAAATTGCCAACCCTGCGCTTTAGCAGCGGTTGCGAATGTCTTGGTCCGGCATCCCGGGGCGGACTGGCTTATCAGGGCCGTCTAGGTCTGGCTTATCAAGTTTCGCCAGGAAATAGTATTTCTTTTCAGTATAGTCACCTGAGCCTTGTCGGTCCACGCCGCGGCGGGACGCCATCGGTGGAATATGGCCGGCGCAGCTTTGGTGCATTATCGGGTGCTTACACCCGTTATTTCTGAAGTGCGCCGCGCTTGGCGCGGCAGTGTTACGCTGGCCATACAGTTTAATTGCCAGCGGAGGTACCATGATTCACCATTTTGGAATGGTGGTATCTGATTTCGTGCGGAGCGCGGCATTATATGATGCTTGCCTGGCGCCGCTGGGTATATCACGTACTGTGACAGATCTCGACTGGGCAATATATGCCCCAGTTTCCGGCCATCCATTTATCTGGATCGGCTCCGAAATTCCCAGTTATTGGAACAGCGAGCATGAAGCCTCGCGTAGTCCCATTCACCTCGCTTTCATTGCCCCGGACCGCGCGGCGGTGAATGCGTTTTATTATGCCGCAATGGACTTGGGGGCCGAAGATAATGGCCCGCCCGGTCCACGCCTCAATGAAGCGAACTTCTACAGCGCCTTCATTATCGATTACGACGGCAATAATATCGAAGCCACCGTGCAGGAAGGATAGGGCTGCGCGGCGTGGCATGAAAGCCAACTTCTGGTGCAATCATGCCACATTTTGGTCTAAGGAAACCTAGCTCCACTTCTGCTTGTTGCGCGCCGCCACTGATTTCATCAGGGCTTTCCACTTGTTGCGTTCAGCGATCCGTTCCAGCGCGGTTTGCTGGTTGCGGCGCACCTCGCGTTGCAATTTATGAAAATTGCGCAGGCGGTCAGCGTCGATATTCCCCACCACCGCACATCCCGGTTCACCGTCATGGCGGCAATCGCGGAATTGGCAATCAAGCGCCAGTGATTCAATGTCCGCAAAAGCGGACGATAATGAATCCGGACTCAGGCTTCTTAATCCAGGGGTATCGATAATGCAGGCGCCGGATGGGCAGATATGCATGGAGCGGGCCGTGGTGGTATGCCTGCCGCGATTATCTCCCTGGCGTACGCCGCCAGTTTCCTGGTCCGCTCCCGTTAAAGCATTGGTTAATGTCGATTTACCTGCGCCGGAAGAACCAAGCAGGCAAATGGTTTGGCCTGCGCCAAGCCAGCCGTTTAATTGCGCAACCGATTCGGGATCGGTGCCATTAATCTTGAATAAATCGGTGCCGGGGGGAATCCGTGCGATTAAGGCGGCGATTTTTTCATCCGCATCCGGAGAAATATCCGGTTTGCTGAGGATGATTAATGGCGTTATCTGCGATGCGGTAACCAGGGCGAGATAGCGTTCCAGGCGGCGTAAATTGAAATCGCCGTCCAGGCCCATCACCAATAATGCGGTATCGATATTGCTGGCGATTGGCGGCGAATCGGCGCGGGTGATCTGATTCATTGGGGATAAGCGCTGGCTTATCCACACCTCATTTAGCGGATTGGTTTCGGCAATAATCCAATCGCCCACGCAAAGCGGGGTCTCTTGCAACAGACGGGGCAGCGCGCGGGCGGAGAATTCAGCCGCGCCGTCGTGCAGGGTAATCCGGTCGCGCTGGTATTCGGTAATACGGCACAGGCGGCTGCTGGCGCTGGTGGCGCTAATGTCGGCCAGGCGCGAAATAATAGTGTTGTTAAGGCCGATACGGCGTAATGCTTCGTAGTCGAAGTCGATCATGATGAGCTTTTTCCAAGGATGAACACGGCCAGCCGTGCATGGCACGGCAAGCGGGATAAGTTTGGAAAGGTCGGCGCCTGCTCAGGCGCACAAGCTCAGTTCAGGATCGAGCGGGGACGCTGGAGGTCAGGCAGCCGACAGGAGGGCAATATCCAATTTACGCATGGGAGTTCTCCTGAAGGTTGTTGTAGAAGGCGCCAGTGTCGCACTGGCGCGGCGGCAAGTCAATGCGGCGGTGCGCGGTCGACCGTGCGCACTTCCGAGTATTCCGGCTGCAGCGCGTCCTCGATGGCTTCCAGCGCGACGTGGGGCTGGGCGGCGCCGCACATGAATATATCGGCGGCGGCAAAGCCGTTTTCTGGCCAGGTGTGGATGGAAATATGCGATTCCGCCAGCAGTACCACGCCCGTCACGCCGAGGCCCGGGCCAAAGCTGTGGAAATGGCTGTGCAGCACCTGGGCGCCCGCTGCCGTGGCGGCGGCGCGCAGCAACTGTTCAATGTGTGCGCAATCCACCAGCAGGCCAGGCTCAATGCCTGACATGTCGGCCAGCAGATGCGTGCCGCTAGGTTGGTGAATGCTCACTTATGGCCTCCGCCGCCACCGCCCCAGCTACCAGAGCTGGAGGACCAGCTGCTACCGTGGTAGCTGCTGCTGCCGCTGGATGGGCCGCTTGCCCAGCTGGTCCAGCTGCCGATGACGCTGATGGCAGTTACAAACAAAGCGTAGCCAAAGAATTTGCTCATTTTTTCAGCGTATCGTCGAGTGCATCAATAATGGCGGCGGGCACGTAGATGGCCGCCGCGGCGAACAGGGTGTAGACAATGGCGCTGCTGAAATTGAACAGCAGCGGGATCGCGTTCAGTGCAACCATGCCCATAATCCAGTTTTTGGCGGAGCGCTTGCAGCGGTCCGTGCTGAAGTCTTGCGCGATAGCGTGGCGCGGCACTTCCGGCGTTTTAACTTTTACGGCGTCGCCGAACCAAGCCTTGAGCTGGTCCACGGCCACCGGGGTGGAGCGCGACCAGCCGAGCTCGCTGGCCGTGGCTTCCGCCGCCAGCACGACTTGCTGGCGCTTGTACTCGTACACGTGGGTATGGTCGCCCACCTGGACGCGCCAGTTGAAGGCGCCGGCGGCATAGGTCACCACCGAGTTGTAGTCGTACAGCTTGTTGTAGTCGGCCTTGTCCAGTGTGACCTGGGGCGCGCCCAGGCCTTCCGAGTACGGCCACTGGTCCATGACGTTGGCGCGCGACCAGCCGTCCTCCGTCTCCACCAGCCAGGTGAAGCCGTTGCGGCTGCCGTACAGCAGGTATTCGGTCCAGCCGGTGCCTTCGTCGTCGGCGCGGCGCATGACGCCGATGACGGTGAAGTCCTGGTTGCCGAGCTTACCCTTGGCCCCGAGCGGCAGGGAGAAGTATTCCCTGTCGTGCTGTTCGCCTTTGGCGATGACTTCCGCTTTTGGGCTGGAAGCGTCGATCTGGGTCTGGCACGACTGGCATACCAGGCTGGCGGTCAGGCCCGGCAGGTAGTTGATCTGGGTGCCGCAACTCGGGCAGCCCAGGGTGTCCAGCTTGCCGCGATAGCGGCCGGTGGTGCGTTTGATCTCTTCGGGATCGCGCAGCAACTGGCATTGCATGCTTTCCAGCGTGACGCTGACGCCGGTGTACAGCAGGGGCGGGCCTTCGTCGGAGTAGTCCAGCGTCAGGAAATTGCTGCCGTGGCGGAAGTCGGCTACCTTCGCCTGCCAGCCGTCGCCGACCTTGAACGGCAGTTCGCCCTGGCCGCCGATGCATTGGGCGGTGCGAACGTCGGCCACCGTATACGGGGCGCCGACGAGGGTGTAGCGCTGGCCGGCGCGCAGCTCCTCGAATGACGGCACCTGCTTGGGCGGCGTACGCAGCATGGTGACGGTGTACTGGCCGGAGGCGTCGCCCAGCCAACCGTTGGCGCCGTCGTCGAAGATGAGGTACCACTCGTTCCACATGCCGGCGTCGTAACGCAGCTGGATGCGGCCCGCGACAGTGAAGTTGCGGCCGCCCAGCACGCCGCTGGTGCCGATCTGGATCGGGGAGTAGTCCTCCAGCACGGAGGAAATCTTGCCCAGGTCTTTGACGGCGCCGGCTTCCTTCAGTACGCGCGTGTTGCAGTACTCGCACACCGCCATGACGGAGGCGTGCGAGCGGAAGTTGACCTCTGCGCCGCAGCTGGGGCAGGAAACAGTTTGCATGCGGCCTGGCTTATCCGATCAGTTTTTTCAGCAGTTCAGCCTTGGTGGCGTCGTAATCGGCGGCCGAGATCAGGCCCTTGTCCAGCAGGGCTTTCAGTTTGCCCAGGCGGTCTTCGATCGACTCCTGCGCCGGGGCGGCCGGTGCTGCGGCGGGTGCGGCGGCCGGTGCGGCGCCCGGCTGCAGGGCCTGGCCCATGGCTTGGCCCATCACCTGGCCGACGGTCAGCCCGGCGCCCAGGCCGGCGCCGATGCCGGCCAGGCCGCCTTCGTTCTGGGCTGCCAGCGGAATGGCTTGCGCGGTCTGGTACTTGGTGTAGCCGGCCATCTTGTCGGCGCCCAGGCTGCCTTTCATGCCGGCCGAGATACGCTCGTCCAGCGCGGCTTGCAGTTCTTCCGGCAGGCTGACGCTGGCCACGTTGAATTCATCCAGGCCGATGCCGTAGCGCGCGAAAGCGTCGGCCAGGCCGCCTTTGACTTCCTGCGCCATCAGGGCCTGGTTGGCCGCCATGTCGAGGAAGGCGATCTGCGACGCGCCCAGCGAGTTGGCCATGGAGGCCAGCAGGATGCCGCGCAGCTGGTCTTCCACGTCTTCGCGGGTGTAGGTGTCGCGCGTGCCGCTCAATTCGGTGAAGAATTTGCGCGGGTCAGTCACGCGGTAGGAGTACATGCCGAAGGCGCGCACGCGGATCATGTCGAAATCCTTGTCGCGGATCGTGATCGGCTGCGGGGTGCCCCACTTGCGGCCGGTCTGCACGCGGGTGCTGAAGAAGTACACATCCGACTTGAACGGGGAGTCGAACAGCTTGTCCCAGTTCTTCAGGTTGGTCAGCACGGGCAGGGTTTGCGTGGTGAGCTTGTGCGTGCCGGGGCCGAACACGTCGGCGATCTGGCCTTCATTGACGAAGACGGCGATCTGCGACTCGCGCACGATCAGCACGGCGCCGTTCTGGATCTCGAAGTCCTGCATCGGGTAGCGCCAGGACAGCACGCCTTCCGTTTCTTCGTTCCACTGCAGTACGTCGATAAACTGCTTCTTGATAAAGCTGCCGATACCCATGATGTGACCTCTTTCAGGTTCAGGAAATGCAAGCGGCATTGATGCCGCCGATGGAAAGCGAAATAGTGCCGAGCAGGCCGCCGAAGGCGCTGTTGTCGGCTTCGATCTGGTCCTGCGCCATTTTCAGGCAGCGCGTGGTGACGGCGTAGCCGAGCGCCTGCACGATCATCGCACCGAACGCCCAGCCGACAAACTGCTGCACATTATTCGTGTGCAGGATGCTGGAGCCGATCGTCAGCGAGAAGCCGAGCATGGCGCCGCCCAGCGAAAATGCGGCGGCGTGGTTGCCCTGCCGGATCAGTTTTACTTCATCGTATGGCGTCAGCCAGGTGTAGGCCTTGAAGAACACGATCAGCAGCAAGGCGGCCAGTCCCAGATGGACCAGATAATTTAGGATGGCGTTCACGTCGATCCCCGGTTAAAGTGACAAGCTTGTACCAAAAGAAACATATTAGAACAAAAGCACCGAAATGACCAAAAAGATTCTCATAGTTTCAGTTTTCGTCGTCGCGTCATGCGGGCTCGCTTACGAACTGATCGCGGGCGCGCTTTCCAGCTACCTGCTCGGCGATTCGGTGCTGCAGTTTTCCACCATCATCGGCTGCTACTTGTTTGCGATGGGTGTGGGCGCTCACTTTTCCAAGTACGTGAAGGACGAGGACGTGCTGGCGCGCTTCGTCGACATCGAACTGGCGGTCGGCTTGATCGGCGGCCTGTCGGCAGCGGTGCTGTTCATGACCTACGCATGGGCGGCGGCGCCTTTCCGCACCATGTTGTACACCACGGTGTTCCTGGTGGGCGCCATGGTGGGCATGGAAATCCCGCTGGTGATGCGCGCGCTGAACGCGCGCCAGACCGAATTCAGCGAAATTGTCAGCCGCGTGCTGACCTTCGATTACCTGGGCGCGCTGGCGGTGTCGGTGCTGTTCCCGCTGGTGCTGGCGCCGCGGCTGGGCCTGGTGCGCACCGGCTTCCTGTTCGGGATGCTGAACATTGGCGTGGCCCTGTGGACAATTTACGTTTTCCGCACAGAGCTGGCCAATGTGGTGGGGCGGCTGTTGCGCGCCAGCGCGGTGATGCTGGCGCTGGTGGTCGGCTTTATCAGCGCCGACCGCCTGACCGCGTGGGGCGAGCATGGCCTGTTCGGCGATGAGATCGTGTACTCGACCAGCACGCCGTATCAGCGGCTGGTGATCACCAAGTGGAAGGACGACCTGCGCCTGTACATCAACGGCAACCTGCAGTTCTCCTCGCGCGATGAGTACCGCTACCACGAGGCGCTGGTGCATCCGGTGATGGAGGCGCTGCCATGGGCCAAGCGGGTGCTGGTGCTGGGCGGCGGCGACGGGCTGGCCTTGCGCGAAATCCTGCGTTATCGACAGGTGGAACATGTCACCGTGGTCGACCTCGACCCGGCGATGACGGCGGCCTTCACCCAGCGCGACGAGCTGGTGGCCCTCAACAAGGGTGCCTTCCGCGACAAACGGGTGCGCGTGGTGAATGCGGATGCGGCGGTGTGGCTGCAGCACAACCGGGAAATGTTCGATGCCGTGATCGTGGACTTCCCCGATCCGTCCAGCTTTGCCCTGGGTAAGCTGTATTCGGTGCCGTTCTATGGGGTGCTGAAAAACCATGTGGCGGCCAACGGCCTGGTAGTGGTGCAGTCGACATCGCCGTTCTTTGCGCCGCACGCCTACTGGACGGTGGATGCGACCTTGCGCGAGGTTGGCATGCGCACCTGGCCTTACCATGTGTATGTGCCGTCGTTCGGCGAATGGGGCTTTATCCTCGCGTCGCCGCAGCTGGATTACAAGCCGCCGGTGTCGTACCGGCTGCCGATGCGCTTTTTGAATGCAGATACCACGCGTGAGATGTTCAGCTTCCCGCCGGATATGCAGCGTTTGCAGATGAAGCCGAACCGCTTGAATACCCAGTCGCTGGTGCATGAATTCGAGCAGGACTGGCGCAGGGTGATCCGCTGATGCTGCGTCGCTCTTTCCTGGCCTGGGCCGGCGCCTGCGGCTTGGGCGCTGCCGCCAGCGTGGCGGGTTATATGCGCTGGCGCGAGATCACGCCGGTGGTGCATGCGCCGGGGCGCGAGGAGGGCCACTTCCTTCGCGACCGCAAGCCCTTGCCGGCGCCGTCGCAGGCATTGTCCACCGATGTGCTGATCCTGGGGTCCGGTGTTGCGGCCCTGACTGCGGCGTGGAAGCTGCGCAAGGAGGGGCTGGACGACTTCCTGATGCTGGACGGACCGGAACCTTACGGCAACGCGGCCGGCGGCCGTTTTGGCGAGCTGGCCTATCCCACCGGGGCGCACTACCTGCCATTGCCGACCGAGGACTGCTTCCATGTGCGCGAGCTGTTGTCTGACCTGGGTGTGATCGTGCGCGGCGCGGATGCGCGCCGTCCGTACTACGACGAGCGCTTTGTGCTGCACGGGCCGGAGGACCGCCTGCTGTTCAACGGCGCCTGGCAGGAGGGCGTGCTGCCGCATGAGGGCGTGCCGGCGGCGGAGTTGGCCGAGCATAAGCGCTTCTTCGCGCAGATCGATGCCTTGCGCGGCGCTGTCGGAGCGGACGGGCGGCGCCGGTTTACCTTCCCGAGCGAGCGTGCGTCGATGGATGCCGAGGCGCGGCGGCTGGATGCGATGAGCTTTGGCGCCTGGGCGGCAGGGAACGGCTATCGTTCGCCTTCCTTGCTGTGGTACCTGGATTACTGCTGCCGCGACGACTATGGCGCGGGGCTGGGCGAGGTCTCGGCATGGGCCGGGCTGCATTACTTCTGCGGGCGCGGCGGCGAGGCGGAGAACGCGGAGCAGGGCGCCTGGCTGACCTGGCCGGAGGGCTTGCAGGCGCTGGCCAGCGGGATGGAGCGCCTGGCGCGGCCGAAGCGGCTGTCCGGCAGCGCGGTGCGCGTGCGCACGGAGGCGGAGCGCGATCGCGGCGTCGAGGTGTTGTGCTTTGCGCTGGAACACGGCGTGGCGCGCACGTTCACGATCCGGGCGCGGCGCGTGATCTGCGCGATGCCGCTGCATGTCGCGGCGCGGGTTGTGGAAAACATGCCGGATGTCCACAAGCAAATTCATGCGCCGTGGATGGTGTCGAACTTTGTGATGAAGCGTTTCCCGCGCGAGCTGCCGTCGGCGCCGCTGTCGTGGGATAACGTGGTGCACGGCACACCGGGTTTGGGCTATGTGGTGTCGACGCACCAGGACATCCGCGTGACGCCGCCGGAAAAAACGGTTTTCACCAGCTATGTGGCGCTATCGGGCCGCGATCCGCGCGAGACGCGCAAGTGGATGACGACGGCGAGCGGTGAAGAACTGCTGGCGCTGGCCAGCGTCGATTTGCGCGCGGCCTACGGCATGCAGTTCGAGAGCTGCGTGGAGAGGGTGGACATCACGCTGCGCGGACATGCGATGGCGGTGCCGGTGCCGGGTTTCCGCAACGATGCGGGCTTGCTGGCGTTGCGGGAGATGGATGGTCCGGTGCTGTTTGCGCACTCGGATATGAGCGGCTTCTCCGTGTTCGAAGAAGCCTCCTGGTGGGGATACCGCGCCGCGCAGCGGGCGCTGCGCGGCTAGCACGGGGATTACTTGGCGGCTGGCGCAGGCGCTGCGGTGGCCGTGGCTGCAGCCGGTGCAGGCGCCGCGGCCGTGGTCGTGGCCGGGCTCGCCTTCACTTCGGACTTGGTTTCAGCCGGCTTCTCGGCCTTCTTGTGCGCGGCTTTGTGCACCGGCTTCTTCTCAACCTTCTTCTCGACCTTGGCTTCTGGCTTGGCTTCCGCCTTGGCTTCCACTTTTGCTTCAGCTTTCGCGCTGCTGCTGGAAGCCGCTGCTGCTGCTGCAGGGGCCGCGGCTGGCGCCGACGAAGCGGCAGGAGCTGGGGTGGTGGCGAAAGCAGCGGTAGCGAACAGGCCGGCGATCAGGGTAGCGATGGTCTTTTTCATGGTGTAGTGTCCTTTAACGATGAGATGGTTGTTTGATTACTTGCTTGCAGCGGTAGTTTGTTTCGCTTCTTGTTTCACTTCTTGTTTGGCTTCAGCCTTTACTTCCTGTGGCGCTTTTTGCGGGGCCTGGGTGCTTGCTGCAGGAGCCGGAGCGGCCGGGGCTGCGGCTGGCGCAGGGGCCGGGCTGTTGGCGAAAGCAGCGGTGGCGAACAGGCCGGCGATCAGGGTGGCGGTAATCTTTTTCATGGTGCGTCCTCGTAATTGGTATAAATTGTTTAGCTAATTACTTCTTTTCAGCGGCAGGCTTCTGGGCTTCTTGTTTTACTTCCTGCTTCGCTTCTTGCTTAACTTCAGCCTTTACTTCCTTGGACGCTGGTGCAGCAGGTGCTGCTGGAGCAGGAGCTTGTTGTGCGAATGCGGCGCTTGCGAACAGACCGGCGATCAGGGTTGCGATGACTTTTTTCATTTTTAAATCCTCACTGTTGGTTGATCTTTTGTAGCGCACTGTTTCCTGTGTCACTGAGCTGAAAACGGGCTCACTCAGCAGTGTGTTGACGGTCATTACAAACCCTTACATTTGTCACCGAAAAATAAAAACCCGCCTTGCGGCGGGTTGTTGTCGGTGCGGTTGCTGTGCTCAGGAACCGGTGGTCAGGCGGTCGGCCATCTGTTTGATGGCGCGCAGCTGGCGGCCGTTCTTTATCGAGTAGTCGGGATCGTCGTAGCCCCACCAGTCCCAGCACGCTTTCGGATTCGGCATGGGCGCGATGGCGGCGGCCTGAGGGTACAGCACGACGATGCGGTTGCTGTCGGCCCAGGCGTTGTAGCCAGCGTTGAGGGCGTACGTGTCTTTCAGCGTGCCGATATCCTGTACGCAGCCGTGCAGGGCGATGTGCAGCTTGCAGCCGGCACCGCCCGCCTCGCAGCTAGGCGGTATATATACATAGCCGGTATCGGCCATGCCGTGCGTGGTGGGCGCGGCCAGGAATTCGGCCTGGTTGAATTCGACCAGCTTGCCGGCTGCGGCGGCGCCCGCGCGGCGCGGCTGCAGCGGGCCGTAGATCCATTGCAGCAGCTGGCCGGCGGCGTCGTAGCCGCAGTTGCTGATGAAGGGTGGCGCCAGCGCATCGCATTTATTGCCGTAGGAGTCGGTGGGCATGGCGTGGCCTGCGGCCAGGTCGTTCTTGAACTGTATTTGCGCGGCCGGGATGAAGGCGGCGTAATAGCGCGCCAGGTCCGCTACCGTGGCGGGCGGCACCAGCGCGTCCTGCGTGCCGGAGAAGAGCCAGACGCGGTGCGTGGCCAGTTTTGCGACAGGATCGACCTGGCCGCTTGCGGCGCGCTGGCGGGTCAGGGCCGCCAGTTCCGCGACGTCGGCGCCTTTGCAGCCGCCCACCGCCGTCAGCATGCTGCCGCGGGCACAGTAATAGGTGCCGCCCGCGATGATGCCGGCGCCAACCACGCTGCCCGAATAGGCGACCTGGTATTGCACGGCCATATAGGCGCCCGACGACAGGCCGGAGACCGACACCTGCTGCGTTTTCATGGCCGGCAGCGGGGCGGCGGCCAGCGCCGCGTTCCCGCCCGGCAGCGTCGCCGCCAGCGCGGCGGCCAGCACCCCGGCCGACGCGAACGCGCGCCCGCCATTTGTCTTACAATCGGAAACTCGAACCAAACGGAAGAGACTACCCATGCCATCTATCCTCACCAAATTTGCCGCGCTGTCCGCGCTGAGCCTGAGCGCCGCCGCCGCCTTGGCCCAGGCGCCCGCCGCGCAACCTGCAACCGCCGCTGCCGCCACCGCGCCAGCATCGAGCTGCCCCGCTATCCTGAAACAGTCCTTCAACCGCCTGCAGGACGACGCGCCGCAGGACCTGTGCCAGTACGCCGGCAAGGTGATCCTGGTGGTGAACACCGCCAGCTATTGCGGCTACACCCCGCAGTACAAAGGACTGGAGGCAGTGTATGCGAAATACGCTGGAAAAGGGCTGGTCGTGCTGGGCTTCCCGTCGAATGATTTCGGCAAGCAGGAGCCGGGCAGCAGCAAGGAAATCGCTGACCTGTGCTACAACACCTATGGCGTGAAGTTCCCGATGTTCGCCAAGTCGGTGGTGTCGGGCAACAACCCGAACCCGTTCTATGCGCAGCTGATCAAGGCGACCGGCAAGACGCCGGCCTGGAACTTCCACAAGTACCTGATCGACCGCAAGGGCAATGTGATCGAGAGCTTCCCGAGCAAGGTCAAGCCGGAAGACAAGGCATTGACCGACGCGCTCGAGAAAGCCCTGGCAGGCTGATTAAGCGGCGGCGGTCACCGGCGCGGTGGCGAGGGCAAAGCCTTCGTCCAGCCAGCCGGTGATCCCGCCCGTCATGATCTTCACCGGCCGGCCCAGTTTCGCCAGGCGGATGGCGGCACGCGCGGCGCCGTTGCAGTGCGGGCCGGCACAGTAGGTCACAAAGAGCGTGCCGGCCGGGTACTCGGCCAGCTTGGAGGCGATGATCTTGCGGTGCGCCAGGTCGACCGCGCCCGGCACGTGGCCGGCGGCGTATTTTTCCGTTCCGCGCACATCGAGCAGCACAAAGTCCTGTTGCGGCGTGCCCATCACGCTGTGCACGTCCCAGCAATCCGTTTCAAAACGCAGTGAATCTTCAAAGTGGGCCAAAGCTTCTGTGCTGGGCGCGGCGGCGACTTCGGTGACGATGGATGGCATCTTGGTTCTCCTGTAGCGGTTGAAAGTAGAGCCATTGTCGGGTGGCGCCGCCTTGCGCGGCAGTGGCGCAAACGCCATATTGCGTTAAGATTGCGCCATGAGCGCGCAAAAACACCTGGTCGTGGCGCTGGCCTACGATGGCCTGTGCACTTTTGAATTCGGCTGCACCGTCGAGCTGTTTGCGCTCGAGCGTCCCGAGCTGGGCGTGCCGTGGTACGACTTTGCCGTGTGCGCCATTGAACCGGGACCGATCCGGGCGGCGGGCGGCATTACGGTGCAGGCGCTGTACGAACCGGCGCTGCTGGAGCGCGCCGACACCATCATCATCCCCGGCTGGCGCGATGCCGACGAAGAGCCGCCGCCGGCCTTGCTGGCGCACATCCGCGCCGCCCACGCGCGCGGCGCGCGCCTGTGCACCATCTGTTCCGGCGTGTTCGTGCTGGCCGCGGCGGGCGTGCTGGATGGCCAGCGCGCCACCACCCACTGGCGCTACGTGGAGCGCCTGCAGCGCCGTTATCCGCGCGTGCAGGTGCTGGCGGATGACCTGTATGTCGATGCGGGACAGATCATTACCTCGGCCGGCTCGGCGGCCGGGCTGGACATGCTGCTGCACCTGGTGCGGCGCGATTACGGCGCGCGGGTCGGCAATATGGTGGCGCAGCGGCTGGTGGTGGCGCCGCACCGCGAAGGCGGCCAGGCGCAGTTCCTGCCGCGTCCCATGGCGCATGATGAGCAAGGCAGGCTGTCGCGTTTGATGGACTGGCTGCGCAGCCATCCTGCCGAGCAGCACACGGTGGCCAGCATGGCCGAGCGCGCGGCCATGAGCCCGCGCACCCTGCAGCGCCAGTTCCAGGAGGCGACCGGCATGGGCGCGATCGAATGGCTGGCGCACGAGCGGGTGGCGCTGGCCAAGGATCTGCTCGAGTCGCCGGATATTGCGCTGGCCCAGGTGGCGGAGCGCGCCGGCTTCGGTTCGGAGGAATCGCTGCGCCACCATTTCCGCCGCATAGCGGCCACCACACCGGGCGCCTATCGTCGGGCATTCCTTGGTAAGCTGTAGCTCCATTAAAAAGGAGACAACCATGGCATACGTAGATGGCTTTCTGGTACCGGTTCCCAAGGACAAAATGGAGGCATACCTGGATATGTCGCGCAAATGCGGCAAGGTATGGCGCGAACACGGAGCGCTGCAGTACCGCGAGACCGTGGCTGACGATGTGAAAGTCGGCGTCCACACTTCCTTCCCGCAAGCGGTCAAGCTGGAAGAGGGCGAGGTGGTGGTGTTTTCCTGGATCGTCTACGAGTCGCGTGCGGAACGCGACCGTATCAACGAGGCGGTGATGGCGGACCCGCGCCTGAAAGAGATGATGGATCCGGCCAGCATGCCGTTTGACGGTAAACGGCTGATCTTCGGCGGCTTCGAAATGCTAATCGATATGTAAGCTGGCGCGCATGGCGCCGCGCAGGGAGTTGCAGACCACGATTTCCTCTGCGGCGAGCAGCATGTCGCGCGTGACGGGGCGTTCCTGCGCGCCCCACGCTTCCAGGATCACGGCGCGCATCACGCCCGGCAGCATGCCGCTGGATAAGGGCGGCGTTATCCACACCCCATCCTTGCGGATGAAGACGTTGCTGCGTCCTCCTTCCGTCAATTCGCCGCGCTCGTTGAAGAACAGCTGGTCGAAGGCGCCTTGGGCGTCGGCCGCTTTCCAGGCCGCGTCGTAGCGCTCGCGCAGGGTGGATTTGTGGCGCAGGAACAGGTCGCTGCTGTCGGTCGTTGCATCGGCCAGCAGCACCCGCACCGGTTCCTGCAGCGGCGCCAGCGCGCCGCTTTGCACGGCAAAGGCGCCGGCGGCGTTCATGGCCAGGCGCAGGCGGTGCGGCTGGCCGGGCGGCAGGGCCTGGCAGGCCAGCGTCAGGTAGGCGCGGGCGGCCGCCTCGTCCCAGTTGAAACCGAAGTAGCGCGCCGAGGCGGCCAGGCGCTGCAAGTGGCGTTCGAGATGGCGCGGGCCGGTTTCGCGCGTGGCCTGCATGGTTTCGAACAGCTCGAAATCGTTCGACAGGCCGGTGAGGAAGCGTGCCTTGAGCTGGCATTCGGCGAATTCGTCGTGCGGTTCGCTGTCGTAGACGATGCCGGCGCCGACGCCCATCACGCCCTGGCGCACGCCGTTGTGCGGCGCCTGCAGGGTGAGGGTGCGGATCGGCACGTTCAGGCAGAAGTCGCCGTCGGGCGCAAACCAGCCGATGGCGCCGGTGTAGATGCCGCGCGCTTCCGGCTCCAGTTCGGCGATGATTTCCATGGTGCGCTTCTTGGGCGCGCCGGTGATGGAGCCGCAGGGGTAGAGCGCTTGGAAGATCTCGTGCAGCGTGGCGTCGGGGCGCAGGCGCGCCTGCACGGTGGAGGTCATCTGCAGCACGCTGCTGAAACGGGTGACCTCGAACAGCTTCGGTACTTCCACGCTGCCGGTGGCGGCAATGCGGCCGATGTCGTTGCGCAGCAGGTCGACGATCATCAGGTTCTCGGCGCGGTTCTTCGGGTCGGCGGCCAGGGCGGCGGCGCGGCGCGCGTTTTCGGCGTCGTCGCCGGCGGCGGGTGCCGTGCCTTTCATGGGGCGCGCGGTGAGCAGCTCGCCGTCCTTGCGCACGAACAGTTCGGGCGACAGCGACAGCACGCCGCGCCCGTCCTCAAAGCCGATCAGGGCGCCGTACGGCACCGGCTGGCGCGCGCGCAGGCGCTGGTACAGCGCGAACAGCGAACCGAAGGCGTCGAAGTGCAGGCGGTAGGTGTAGTTGACCTGGTAGGTGTCGCCGGCCGCGATGTAGTCGCGGATGCGCTGGATGGCGTCCACGAACTGCGCCTCGCTGACGTTGGAGCGGATATTGGCCACGCCGGCCAGGCCTTCGCCGGCGTGCGCGGCAAGCCAGTCGGCCACTTCGGCCTGGGTCAGCCCGGCGCAGTGCTCAAACAGCAGCACCTGCGCCAGCGGCGGAGCATCGGCTCCTGCATCGGCATCGGCGCGCGGCGGCACGCCGACGATATGGTGGCCCAGCTCATAGCTGAGGACCGGCACCGCGTGCAGCCCGCGCGCGAGCGCCGCCTGCAGTTCGGCCAGCATGCCCGGCCAGGCGGCGAAGTCGCGGCAGGCGAGGGTGGCCTGGTGGCCGGTGTAGAGGCGGGAAGGCCGGCCAGCGCCGGTGGCTGGATCGACGCTCGCGTCGTCCAGCAAAGCAAAGGTAAAGCAGTTCAATTCAGCAGCAATGCAATCTGTACGGCGGCGTCTTGCGAAGGATTCGCCTTGAAGCCGCTCTTGGCGTATCGGTGCCAGCGCCCCAGCACGAAGCTGACCAGCAGGCCCGCGCGGGCCGCCACGTCGGCCTCGTGGGCCTGACCTTCGGCCGCTGCGGCTCGCAGCGCCTGTTTCAGTGCCAGCTCCACGCGGTCGTAGAACTGGTTCATGCGCTGTTGCAGGCGCTCGTCCTCGTTGACCAGCGCATCGCCGATCAGCACCCGCGTCATGCCCGGGTTGCTGCTGGCGAAATTCAGCAGCATGCCCAGGATATCGCGCGCCTGGGCCAGGCCGTCCGCCTGTTTGTCGGCGATCTGGTTGATCAGGCCGAACACGGACGATTCGATAAATTCAATCAGGCCCTCGAACATCTGGGCCTTGCTGGCGAAGTGGCGGTACAGGGCCGCCTCGGATACATCCAGCTTGCGCGCCAGCGCAGCCGTGGTGATCTTCTCTCCCTTGGGGTGCTCCAGCATTTCAGCCAGTGCCTGGAGAATTTGCAGCTTACGCTGTCCGGGCGGTGTACTTGCCATAGTTGTTATGTTTTGACAGATGTTTGACAGATTTTACTTTGACATCGAGCCAGGCCGGTCTTTTGCCCGGCTTGGTCAGGTATTGCGTTACCCACACGGTACGCATGCCCAGCGCATGCGCGGTACGCAAATTATCCAGCGTGTCTTCGACAAGGATACACCGGCGCGGGTCGAGCCGCTCCCGGCGCAACAGCCGCTGCAGCATCAGGCGCGACGGCTTGGGGCGCAGCTGGCGGTGTACATACATCGATTCAATCGTAATCTGGTCGGCGAAAGCACGGCCGATGCCCATATGCCCCACCACCTTGCGCGCATAGTCGCGCGGCGCGTTGGTCAGCAGGATCTTGCGGCCCGGCAGGCGGCGCAGCAGCTGGCCCAGGCCGCGCTCGTGGCGGATCATGGTTTCCAGGTCTGGCAGCTCGTGCGTCTCGCGCAGGAAGTGGGCCGCATCCACGCCATGGTGGCGCACCAGGCCCAGTAGCGTGGCGCCGTAGCGCCGCCAGTAGCGTTCGCGCGCCGCACTGATTTCCTCCTGGCTGGCGGGCGATTCGCCGTCGCCCAGCACGCGCGCCATGTACGCGTTCATCTTCTCCACCATGGCAGGGAAGATGGCATGCGAAGCATTGTGCAGCGTGTTATCCAGGTCGAACAGCCAGACCGGTGCCAAAGGTTTAATATTCACATTCATCGAGGAGGAACTATGCGACGCATGATTATAGTGATGTTTTGCCTGCTGCTTGGATTGGCCGCCGGCGCCGGGGCGCAGGAGGCGCCGGCACGCGGCGCGCTGTACAAGCTGGAATACGCGGGCAATACCTCCTGGCTGTTCGGCACCATCCACGTCGGCAAGAAGGAGTTTTATCCACTCGAATCGCGCGTGACGCAGGCCCTGGAGCGCGCCACCGCGGTCGCGCTGGAGATCGACCCCACGGCGGATCCTGCGCGTTCGATGGCTGTCATGCGCGAGTTCGGCCTGTACGCGCCCGGCAGCGGCAGCGCCATGACCGATATCCGCGCCGAATACCGCCCGCGCCTGGAGCGCATGCTGAAGAAGCACGGCCTGACGCCGGAGGCGGTGGCGCCGATGAAGCCGTGGCTGGTGGTGATGATGCTGACCATCGGCGAATACCGCAGCCTGGGCTACGGCCCCGAACTGGGCGTCGACCTGCAGCTGGCGCGCCTGGCGCACGGCCAGAAGAAGCGCGTGGTGGAGCTGGAATCGATCGGCGGCCAGGCAGCGTTGTTCGGCCGCCTGACGGTGCGCGACCAGGCGCGCTTCCTGGAGGACAGCCTGGATACCCTGGAAAACCCCAGGCAGGGCGTGCAGCCGCGCGACCTGCTGGATGCCTGGGCTTCGGCCGATGCCGCCAAATTCGAGGCGCTGGCGCGCGAAGTGGAAAGCGACCAGACTTTCTCCGGCAAGTTCATGAAACAGGTGCTGCTGAACGAGCGCAATCCCGTGCTGGCCGACGGTATCGTGGAAATGATGAAAAAGGAACAGCACAGCTTTGCCGCTATCGGCACACTGCATCTGGTTGGATCGGGGAATGTTGCGGAACTGCTGCGCCAGCGTGGCGTGAAAGTAGAGCGGATCTACTAGAGAGAATGGTGCCCTTGACGTGGATTGAACACGTGGCCTCTCCCTTACCAAGGGAGTGCTCTACCACTGAGCTACAAGGGCATTCACGTTTTTGGCGACCTTTGAAAGTCGCCAAAAAATTTAGTGAGACCGGATCATAGTGCCAAAAGCCTGTTCCGTCAAGACTTCCAGCAACAAACTGTGTTCGATACGGCCATCGATGATGTGAACGGTGTTCACGCCGGACTTGGCGGCGTCCAGCGCGGACGAGATTTTCGGCAGCATGCCGCCCGAAATCGTGCCGTCTGCGAACATTTCGTCGATTTCGCGCGCCGACAGGTCGGTCACCAGCTTGCCGTTCTTGTCCTGCACGCCGGCGATGTTGGTCATCATGATCAGCTTTTCCGCTTTCAGGATTTCCGCGATCTTGCCGGCGACGACGTCGGCGTTGATGTTGTAAGCCTGGCCATCCTTGCCGAAGCCGATCGGCGAAATAATTGGGATAAAGGCATCGTCCTGCAGGGCTTTCACCACCGCCGGGTTGATCGCCTCGATCTCGCCGACGAAGCCGATGTCCAGGAACTCGCCTGGTTTTTCCTTGTCCGGCATGGCCATCTTGCGGGCGCGGATCAGGCCACCGTCCTTGCCGGTTAGGCCCACGGCCTGGCCGCCGTAGTGGTTAATCAGCATCACGATGTCCTGCTGCACTTCGCCGCCCAGCACCCACTCCACCACTTCCATGGTTTCTTCGTCGGTGATGCGCATGCCCTGCACGAAGGTGCCCTGCTTGCCGATCTTTTTCAGCGCGTTGTCGATCTGCGGACCGCCGCCGTGCACCACGACCGGGTTCATGCCCACCAGTTTCAACAGGATCAGGTCGCGCGCGAAGCCGTGCTTCAGGCGCTCCTCGGTCATGGCGTTGCCGCCGTATTTGATGACGATGGTTTTGCCGTGGTAATTGCGGATGTACGGCAGCGCCTCGGCCAGGATCTGGGCCTTGACCTGGGGCGTTACGCCGCTCAGGTCAGTGGACATATCCGGGTCGGTGGCTGGCAGGTTGGTCATGGCGGGGTCCCACAAAATTAGATTTAAGGTCGATGGTGCGCATTATAGGGCCAATCGAGTTGTAATTTCCTGTTTGATCCGTTAGGCTGGACTTGATCCCTACGCATGATTGCAATGATGATATGAGCACCTGTGAGCGTTGCGGCGCCGAATTCCACTGCGCCATGGCGGACGCGCCGCCCGGCCAGCAGCCCACCGGCGCCCCTGGCGAGACGCCGTGCTGGTGTACCCTGCTGCCGCCGGCCGTGCCGCTGCCGGGCCAGGCCGCCGTCGGCTGCTGGTGCCCCGACTGCCTGCGCAGCCATATCGCCGCCCTGAAAGCCCCCTGATGTTGCCCGACCCCGAACTGCTCGGCTTTATAGCCGCCTTCTGCACCACCTTCGCTTTTGTACCCCAAGTGCTGCTGGTCTGGCGCCAGCGACATGCCGACGGCATCTCCACCGGCATGTACCTGTTCTTTTCCTTCGGCGTTTTCCTCTGGCTGCTGTACGGCCTGCAGCTGCAGGCCTGGCCGGTCGTGCTGGCGAACGGCATCACCCTGCTGCTGGCCCTGTGCGTGCTGGCGATGAAATGGCATTTTGCGCGCCGTTGCGCGCCGCGCTGAAGAAACGCATCATCTCGCGGCTGGCATCCGGCCCGCGCGGGTCGGTATAGCTGCCTTGCGCGCTGCCGCCGGACCAGGCATGGCCGGCGCCGTGGATCACCCAATGCTCGCCCAGCGGCGAGCCGTCCTCCAGCCAGTGCGCTTTCAATGTGAAGGCATGGCCATCCGGCACGCGGCCGGCCAGCGTGGCCGGATTGGCGCGCCCGCCCTGCGGGTGGCTGCGCAAACCCTGCGCCAGGATTTCTTCGCCATTGGCGGGGTGCACGGTGTTGTCCCGGTCGCCGTGGAAAACGATGATCGGCTGGCCGGCTGTCTGCGCCGCGCGCGCGCCGGCTGCGCCCAGGCGCATGGCATACAGGGCGGAGGGCAGGTCGCGTGCCGCCGCGAACGGCAGGCCTGAGTGCACGCCCACCGCCGCGAACAGGTCCGGATACAGGGTGCCGACGATGACCGCCATGGCGCCGCCGGCCGACAGCCCCGCGACAAAGACCTGGCTTTGCCGCACCGGGTAGCGCGCCATGACGTCGCGCGTCATGGCGGCAATGATGGCCGGCTCGCCCTGGCCGCGCTCCTGGTCCAGGGCGCTGAACCAGTTCCAACAGCGTGACTGGTTGGCTTCCGGCGACTGGGCCGGATACAGCACCAGGCAGCCGCGCTCCTCCGCCACCGCATTCATCTGCGTGCCGGCGGCGAAATCGTCGGGATCCTGGGAGCAACCGTGCAGCATTACCAGCAAGGGCATGGGCTGGCCGTTGTAGCAGGAAGGGACATACAGCTTGTAGGCGCGGCTGCCGGCGCCGCAATGAAAGACGCCGCTGCTGAACTGCGGCTGGCCGCTGCCGGGCCGGCCCAGGCGGCTGCGCGCCAGCAAACCCAGGGCGCGGGAGAACCAATGGCGATCGAGCTTCATATGCACCTCGGCGGCTGGTTGGTCGGGTGTCTCCTCGCCTTCGTCGTTGTAGTGGTGCGCCACCAGTATAGCAAAGTTGCCGAATTTACTATTCGGAAGCCTTTTGCCGCACTGCGGTAAAATGGCGGCCATGAGTACTGAACTGCCGCCAGGCGCGCCGGAACTGGCGACGCCCGTGCCATCCCCCTGCGTAAGCCTGTGCAAAATGAACCGCGATACCGGTTTTTGCGAAGGCTGCCTGCGCACCATCGACGAAATCGTCGCCTGGTCGCGCGCCGACGACGCCTACAAGCGCGCCGTGTGGGCTGAGCTGCGCCGCCGTGAGCAACTGATCGACTTTGACTGACGCAATGAAGCTACACCCCTCCATCCACGTTTTCGAACGCGGCTGGCTCTCGTCCAACAATGTGCTGCTGCTGGGCCGCCACGACGCGGCCATGATCGACAGCGGCTACGTCACGCACAAGCAGCAGACGCTGGAGCTGGTGCGTCACGCCCTGCGCGGCCGCCACCTGGACCGGCTGTACAACACGCACCTGCATTCCGACCATTGCGGCGGCAATGCGGCGCTGCAGGCGCATTTTGGCTGCGACACCTTCGTTCCCGAGGCCGAAGCGGACAAGGTGCGGCGCTGGGACGAGCAGGCGCTCAGCTTCAAGGCCACCGGCCAGCAATGCGAACGCTTCACCATCGACGGCGTGGTCACGCCGGGCGAGACGCTGGTGCTGGGCGACCTCGAATGGCAAGTGCTGGGCGCACCCGGCCACCATGCCCATTCCGTGATCTATTACTGCCCGTCCGAACAGGTGCTGGTTTCCGCCGACGCTTTGTGGCAGAACGGCTTCGGCGTCATCTTCCCCGAGCTGGAAGATGACGGAGGGTTTGAAGAAGCCGGCGCCACGCTGGACCTGATCGCCAGCCTCGATGTGAAGACCGTCATCCCCGGCCACGGCGCCGTGTTCGAAGACGTGCAAGCCGCCCTGGCACGCGCCCGCCGCCGCCTCGACTTCCTGTCGGCCGACCCCAAGCGCAATGCAGAATACGCGGTCAAGGTGCTGCTCAAATTCCTGCTGCTCGAACGCCAGAGCATGCCGCTGGCCGAGACCGGCCCATTGTTCGAATCGATTCCCCTTATGGTCGATATGGCGCGCCGCCACTTCGGCATGAGCGCCAGCGAGCTGGCCGCCTGGGCCGTCAAACAGCTGGTGCGCGCCTGCAGCGCGCGCATCGACAACGATATCCTCCTGAACGACGGCTGAGCCAGACACAAGCTCGGCTATACTGGGGGCATGAGCGCCCAATCCCCGCATGTAAAGCATGTTCGGCAGGTTCTGTTATGGCCTTTGCGGCTGATGCCGCCGGAGGGCGCTGAGCGGGCGCACCCGCGGCCCTGGGAGCTGCTGGGGGCGCAGTCGCCGTGGCGCGAGGTGACCTCGGCCCAGGATGCCAGCGCCGCTTTCCAGGAGCGCTACTACACGGAGTTCGTCAGCTTCCTGCCGTATGTGCAGCGCTTCCTGTTCGGCGCCGGCCAGCGGCGCGTCTTCCGCCGCAAGGATATTGCCCAGGTGCGGGTGACGACCCAGCCGGGTGCGGCGCCGCGCGTGCTGGAGGTCCACAACCTCTGCCTGCATTTCTTCTTCGACGTCGATATCGTGCTGCTGGTGCTGGAAGTGGGCAGCGGCGACCTGCCGTTCGATGCTGCCCAGGATTTGCTCTACCGTTTTGGCCGCGCCTATCCCGCCGGCTGGGATGGGGACGGCAACGCGCTGCATTGCATGCACGGTGTCGAGTGGCTGGATGCGGATGGCCGCACCCTGGCGCAGTCGGATGCGCAGGAACGCCAGGCGTTCATCGACCAGGTGGTGCGCCACCAGGCGCCGCGTATCGCCTCCCACTGGCGCTACCTGCTGGAGCCGATGGCGCCCGATGCACCGGGCGTTGCCGCGCCGTTGCGCTATCGCCAGGTGGAGTATTACCGCATGCCGATGATGGCGTACCTGGCCGTCGAGCGGCCGCGCGAGCTGCTGCCGGAGCACTTTGCGGCGCTGGGCACCATGGCGGGCACGCTGGCGGCGCCGCCCGGCGCGTCGCCGGCCGCCGCTGCGGGGGATGCGGTGCGCGTGCAGGCGGATGGCGTCGACCGGCGCTTTTTCTACGACCGTTTCTGGTGCAGCGCCGGGGCGGCGCCGTACACGCGCTATATCTGCAGCGGCTACGCGCTGGTGGTGGTGGGCGACGCCGACTCGCAGTTCTTCTGCTGCAAGGAGCGCGGCGTGCTGTCGCAATTCCGCCACCAGCACTTCCTGCTGTTCATGATCGCGCACCTGCAGAAGGCGTCGCTGCTGATGTTCTCCGACCGCCTGGCGGAAGCGCTGACGCAGTTGCAGGTGACGGACGCCGACAGCGTGCGCGCCTTCAAGCGCCGCATCCGCTACGCTTTCGAGGCATTCCTGCGCTTCACCCACCGCTACTGGTTCACCGAAATCTCGGACCAGCAGCAGATCCGCGCACTGTTCCGCATGTGCGGCCAGCACCTGGACCTGGAGCGCGCCTATGCTGAAGTGAAAACGCGCGTGGCCGACATGAACGGCTACCTGGAGGCGGACAGCCTGCGGCGCCAGGCCAACACCGTGGTGCGGCTGACGGTGGTCACCATCTTCGGCATGATCGGCACCATCAC
Source organism: Pseudoduganella sp. (assembly GCF_041914865.1). NCBI lineage: Bacteria > Pseudomonadati > Pseudomonadota > Betaproteobacteria > Burkholderiales > Oxalobacteraceae > Pseudoduganella > Pseudoduganella sp. The sequence goes on from NZ_JAYSCO010000030.1 coordinate 47,127, forward strand.
CACCGGTTTCCTCGGCATGAACCTGCTGGCCGAGGCCGATGCCCCCATGTCGCGCCGGCTGTGGTTCTTCATCGCGGTCTTTGGCGTGACCACGGCGCTGACGGTCTACACCATGGCCAAGTCCAAGCGCCTGTCCGATTTCCTGGACGCGCTGTCGGACGAACGGCTCTCGGCCTGGACCAAGATCAAAGCCCTGGCGGCGGTCTGGAAGCCGTGAGGCGGATTAGAGCCTGGCCTCGCAAGAATTCGCGCCGGGGCTGGCCTATAATCTTTTGACCATCCTCTCATACGAAGGCCGTGCCATGACCCTGCCAGCCGTATTGCAAGACCTGTCCCTTCCCGTCATCGCTTCCCCCATGTTTATCGCCAGCGGTCCCGCGCTGGTGGCGGCGCAGTGCAAAGCCGGCATCGTCGGCTCCTTCCCGGCGCTGAACGCACGCCCCAAGGAGCTGCTCGATACCTGGCTGACCGACCTGCAGAAGGAGCTGGCCGACTACCAGGCCGCCAACCCTGGCGTGCGCGTCGGTCCCATCGCGGTGAACCAGATCGTGCACCACTCGAATGAGCGGCTGGAGCACGATGTGGAGGTCTGCGTGCGCCACAAGGTGCCGATCATCATTTCCTCGCTGCGCGCGCCGCCTGTGGAAATGTTGGATGCTATCCACAGCTACGGCGGCATCGTGCTGCACGACGTGATCAACATCCGCCACGCGCAGAAGGCGCTGGAGGCGGGCGTCGATGGCCTGATCCTGGTGGCCAGCGGCGCCGGCGGCCATGCCGGCACCTTGTCGCCGTTCGCGCTGGTGGGCGAGGTGCGGCGCTTCTTCGATGGGCCGCTGGCGCTGTCCGGCTCGATCGCGACCGGCGATGCGATCCTGGCGGCGCAGGCCATGGGTGCGGACTTTGCCTATATCGGCTCGCGTTTCCTGGCGGTGCAGGAATCCAACGTCACCGAGCAATATCGCGAGGCGATCATCGAATCGTCGGCGGCGGACGTGGTGTACACCAACCTGTTCACGGGCGTGCATGGCAATTATCTGAAGAAGTCCATCGTGGCTGCCGGCCTCGATCCGGATAACCTGCCGGAATCGGACAAAACCAAGATGAGCTTCAACAGCGGCACGGCCAAGGCCTGGCGCGATATCTGGGGCGCGGGGCAGGGCGTCGGTTTGATGCACGACGTGCCGACCACCGCCGAAATGGTGCAGCGTTTGAAGTCGGAATACAACGCTGCGCGCGCCCGCCTGGGGCTTCCTGCGTAATAAATGCGCGCGTTTCGTAATGTTTTGTAAGCGCGCCTTGCCGGGCGCGCACGTCAATCCGGGGCCGCCGCCGCCGCTCTGTAAAGTTTTGTAAGCGCGGCCCCCGCCTTCATTAAAAATCCTCATAAGAATCAACGATTTGCGTTGCGCCTTGTCGTGCAGGGCGCGCGCTGGCGTCACATTTTTCACGGTGCTAGCATGAATTTACTGATCGACAACACACCGTGGAGGCGTCATCGTGCCAAGCAGCCGTATCCTGAGTGCCGCATTGTTACTGGCGCTGTCCTGCGCCGGCTTCGCGCGCGCCGGCACCCTGGTGCTGGAGAGCTGGCGCGTTGACGACAAGGCGCTGTGGGAGACGGTGCTGCTGCCGGCCTTCGAGCGCAAGCACCCTGGCATCACGGTCAAGTTCTCGCCCACGGCGCCCACGGAATACGACACCAGCCTGGCGGCACGCCTGGGCAACGGCACCGCCGGCGATGTACTGGCCTGCCGCCCGTTCGACACCTCGCTGCTGCTGTACCGCCGCGGCTACCTGGAAAAGCTGAACGGCAAGGCCGGTATGGAGAACTTCGCCCCCGGCGCGCTGGTGGCGTGGCAGACCGACGACGGCAAGGACATCTTCTGCATGCCGGTGGCATCGGTGATCCACGGCTTCCTGTACAACAAAAAGATCTTCCGCAAGCTGAACCTGCAGCCGCCCGTCACCGAGGCCGAGTTCTTCGCCGTGCTGGAGGCTGTGCGCAAGAGCCAGTACGCGCCGCTGGCGCTGGGCACGGCCGATGAATGGCTGTCGCACCAGACGGTGTTTACCAATATCGGCCCGAATTACTGGGGCGGCGAGAAGGGGCGGCGTGCGCTGATCGCCGGCAAAGCCAGGTTCACCGATCCGCCGTTCGTGGCCGCTTTTGAGTTCGGGGCGCGCCTGGCGCCCTACCTGCCGAAGGCGGCGCCGATGCAGGCTTACCGCGACGCGCAGCTGCAGTTTGCCCAGGGCGGCACGGCAATCTATCCGGCCGGTTCCTGGGACATCTCGTACTTCAACCAGTTCCCCGAGCTGGAGCTGGGCGTGTTTGCGCCGCCGCTGCAGCACGCGGGCGACCGCTGCCAGATTTCCGACCATATGGATATCGGCATCGGCATCAACCGCAAGTCACGCAACAAGGCCGACGCCTACAAGTTCCTGGCCTGGCTCGGCTCGCAGGAATTCGCCGACCTGTACACCAACCGCGTGATCGGCTTTTTCACGCTGTCGAACCACCTGATCGCGGTGCGCGACCCGCTGGCCAAGCAGATGGCCGCATGGCGCAACAGCTGCGATTCGAACTTCCGCCTGAATGCGCTGATCATGAACCGCGGCTTGCCGAACATGGAAAGCGAGCTGTGGTCGGTGAACGCGCAAGTCCTGAACGGCAAGCTGGGCGCGCGCGAGGCGGCGGCGCGCATCCAGAACGGTTTCTCGAAATGGTATCTGCCGCAGCAGGAAGGATCACACTCCCCCTAAAAGTGTGTTGGCCCCGGCATGGGGAGTACGCCGGGGATTTTTTTGCATCGCTTTGAAAAGATAAGGAAAAAGAAATGAGTGGAGCACGGCTTGGAATGAAGAGACTACCGCAGTTGATCGCGCTGATGTTCGGCACGCTGGCACTGCCGCATGTGCAGGCGGCGGACGACAACGACGCGCTGCAGACGGTGGAAGTGCGCGGCATCCGCGAGACGCTGAAGCGCAACCTGGCGGAGAAGCGCGATTCGCTGAATGTGGTGGACTCTGTCAGCGCGGAAGACCTGGGCAAGTTCCCGGACAAGAACGTGGCCGATTCCCTGCAGCGTGTTCCCGGCATTTCGGTCGACCGCACCTGGGGCGAGGGCCGCGATATCTTTGTGCGCGGCACCGACAAGAACCTGAACATGACGCAGCTGAACGGCCAGTCGGTGGCTTCCGCCTACTGGTGGAAGAACGATGCGCAAAGCCGCGGCTTCAACTACGACATCCTGCCGTCCGAGCTGGTGGGCAGCCTGGATGTGTACAAAAGCCCTTCGGCCGACCTGGACGAGGGCAGCATCGGCGGCCTGGTGATCGTCCGCACGCGCAAGCCGCTGCAGTTCAAGAAACCGTTCACCGCGCAGGTGTCGGCGGAAGCAACGTACAGCGACCTGCCGAAGAAGACCGACCCGCAGTTCTCAGGCATGGCGAACTGGATCAACGAAGCCAAGACCTTCGGCGTGCTGGTGGCGCTGAGTCGCCAGGAGCGCACCATGCGCCGCGATGGCCTGGAAAACTTCACCGACGCCACCAAGTACAACATCGTCGACCAGAACGGCGTGGTGACGCCGAATGTATATGCCTCCTGGGGCGGCGGCACGCCGATCTTCCGCCAGGACCGCGAACGCACCACCGGCAACATCACCTTGCAGTTGCGCCCGACCCCGCAATCCGACATATCGCTGAATTACATGAATTCCGATATGAGCATGGACAACAGCAACCAGAACTACCTGTGGCAGATCGGCGGCCTGGCCGATGCGCAGAACAACATCCGCATCGATAACCCGCGCTTCATTTCCAACTCGGATGGTGGCAAGTCGGTGGTGGGCGGCACCGTTGGCCCGGTGACCGGCGTATCCTTCGAGCCGATCTACCGCGAAGCCTATGTGAAGTCCAAGGTGCTGGACCTGGAAGGCACGTACGACGGCGACAACTGGCGGCTGCATGCGCAGGCCGGCACCACCTCCGGCGCCGGCGGCAGCGAGCATGACCGCAACTTCTGGTTCACCGGGAATACGCGCGCCACGATCAACATCGCGCCGGATACCTATGAGGTGAAATACCTCGATATGAGCCCGCTGGACGGCACAAAACTGACGCTGCAGGGTGCGCGCGACTGGATCCGCCGCATGGAGAGCAAGGAGAAGTATGCCCAGGCCGACCTGACGCTGGACCTGGACAACCCGTTCATCAAGTCGGTCCGTACCGGCCTGAAATTCCGCGACAACAAGGTGCAGAACCGCCGCACCATCGGCACCGTGGGTCCGGGCAGCCCGGGCTGGATCTCGTACACGCTGGCTGACCTGTCGACCGGCGCCTCCCCCCTGATCAGCCAGGAAGCCGCCACCGCCGGCTCGCTGACGCAGTTCGCGTGGGTCAACGACGCGCTGGCTTCGAGCAAGGGCTTCGCCATGTACGACAAGGGCATGGTCTACAAGGAGGCGAAGGGCGAGTATTACCGCATCAAGGAGAAAATCTCGGCTGGCTATGTGCGTGCCGACTTCGCCAGCGGCAAATGGCGCGGCGATTTTGGCGCGCGCCTGGTGCGCACCCAGCAGACGTCCGAGGCCTACCAGGACCTGGATGGCAAGGGCAACTACGTGCTGGGCAGCGTGAAGCGCAGCTACTCGGACGTGCTGCCGAACGTGAACGTGGTGTACGACTTCCGCAAGGACCTGCTGCTGCGCGCAGCCGCCTCGCGCGTCATGGCCCGCAACACCTTCAGCGACCTGAGTGCCAGCACGGAGGTGAGCGGCACCACCAACGCCGCGACTGCCGGCAATCCGCTGCTTAATCCTTACCACGCCAACCAGGTTGAAATCGGCGCTGAATGGTATTTTGCGGACGCGTCGCTGCTGTCGGCCACCGCTTTCGCCAAGAAGCTCGACACCTTCATCTACACCTCGACGGCGATGGAGAATGTGGCGGGCGTGCAGCGTCCGGTGACCCGTCCGCACAACGCCGACAATGGCGCCAAGGTGAACGGCATCGAGCTGCAGTGGCAGCAAGCCTTCGGCAGCACGGGCTTCGGCACGGTGGTCAACTTCACTTACACCGACGCCAAGGCCGGCGCGCTGGCCGGCGGCCGCCGCCTGAACGTGGTCGGCAACTCGAAGAACCAGCTGAATGCCAGCGTGTTCTACGAGAAGAACAGCTACAGCGTGCGCCTGTCGTACAACTACCGTTCCAAGTCCTACGGTGGCCTGAACCAGGGCGGCCAGGACGTGAACAGCGCTTACGGCCAGTGGGACGCCACCGCCAACTGGGATATCACCCCGCAGTACAGCATCTATGCCAGCGCCGTGAACCTGAACAATGAACTGATCCGCACCAACACCACGGACGGCTTGCCGGTCGGGGTGTACGAGAACGGCGCGCGTTACAGCGTCGGCCTGCGCGGCAAGTTCTGACCTGCCGCAACGCCTCCCTCCGGCCGGAGGGAGGCTTTCCCTTCTTCGCTTCTGGATTCACATGCAAAAAGAACAGACCTTCGAGATGGACGGAATGGCCGGCGCGCCACCCGTCGCGGGCGGCAGCGTAGTGGTTGCCATGACTTTCATTGGCCTGATGTTTTTCATCCTCGGCTGCGCGACCTGGTTGAATGGATCGCTGATCCCCTTCCTCAAAATTGCCTGTGAGCTCAACAACTTCCAGTCACTCTGGGTGACTTTTGCTTTCTACATCGCCTATACGCTGATGGCGCTGCCGTCCGCCGCCGTCTTGCGCCGCACCGGCTACCGCGCCGGCATGTCGATCGGCCTGGCCGTGATGGCGCTGGGCGCCTTGCTGTTCATCCCCGCCGCGCGCGCCACGTCTTACGCCATGTTCCTGCTGGCGCTGTTCACCCTGGCCAGCGGCATGACCTTGATGCAGACCGCGATCAATCCCTACATCGTGTGCATCGGCGCGCGTGACAGCGCGGCCATGCGCATCAGCATCATGGGCCTGTTCAACAAGACGGCGGGCGTGCTGGTGCCGCTGGCCTTCAGCGGCATGATGCTGTCGGACTTCGGCAATTACTCCGACGCGGCGCTGGCCGCCATGAGCGCTGCCGACGGCGCGCTGCTGCGCAGCCAGCTGGCGCAGCGCCTGGTGCTGCCTTACGGCCTGATGGCGGCCGGCCTGCTGGCCATGGCCGTGGTCGTACGCTTTTCGCCCTTGCGCGAAATCCCGGAGCAGCAGGCCGCGGAGGAGGCGGGCCCCTCGCGCTGGGGCGTGCTGCAGTTCCCGCAACTGGTGCTGGGGGCGCTGGCGCTGTTCGTCTATGTCGGCGTGGAGGTGATCGCGGGCGACACGATCGGCCTGTACGGGCATAGCCTGCACGTGGAGAACTTCGGCGTGCTCACTTCCTACACCATGGCTTTCATGGTGGCGGGCTATGTGGTCGGCATCGTGGCCATCCCGCGCTGGCTGTCGCAGAAACAGGCCTTGCTGCTGTCGGCAGTCTGCGGCATTGTCTTTTCGTTTGGCGTGATCCAGGGCTCGGCGACCGCCAGCGGCCTGTCGCAGGTCATGCTGGGCTGGGCCGGCGTGCCGGCGGTGCCGGACACCGTGATGTACCTGGCCATGCTGGGCTTCGCCAACGCCCTGGTGTGGCCGGCCATCTGGCCGCTGGCGCTGGAAGGCCTGGGGCGCTATACCGCCAGTGGCTCGGCGCTGCTGATCATGGGTATTGCCGGCGGCGCGCTGCTGCCCATGCTGTACGGGCATTTCTCGGACAACGTCGGTTCGCAGGCGGCGTACTGGCTGCTGCTGCCTTGCTATGCCCTGATCCTGTTCTATGCCGTAAAAGGACACAAAATGACGTCATGGAGATAGAATTGCCAGATCGTTATCTGCTGGAGTAGTAGGTGCCCAAGTTTTCCCGGCGTTTGCAGGTTGCGCGCCTGGCGTGCCTGCTTTCACTTCCTTTGCTGCTGTTGCCGACGCCGGGCCGGGCGGCGGGCGCGCCGTCCCTGCAGGTACTGCACTGGTGGACCTCGGCCGGTGAACGGCATGCCGCCAAAGTATTGGCGGCGCGGCTGGCCGACGAAGGCATCACCTGGCAGGATGCCGCCATTCCCGGCGGGGCAGGGCTGGGCGCCGGCAAGGTGCTGCGCAGCCGGGTGCTGGCGGGCGATGCACCGGACGCCACGCAGATCATCGGCGTTTCCATCGGCGAATGGGCCGAACTTGGCCTGCTGCTGGAGCTGGACGGCGTGGCCAACAGCGGCAACTGGAACAAGGCGCTGTTCCCCACTGTGCGCGAGCTGGTGCGCCATCGCGGCCACGTGGTGGCGGCGCCGCTCGGCATCCATCGCATCAACACCCTGTTCTACAACCGCAAGCTGTTTGCGCGCCTGAACCTGGCGCCGCCGACGACCTGGCCCGAGTTCGAGCAGGCCGCGCGGAAACTGCGTGCCGCAGGCGTGGCGCCCCTCGTGCAAAGCAGCGAGCCGTGGCAGGTTGCCACGTTGTTCGAGAACCTGCTGCTGGCAAGCGGCGGCCCGGATTACTACCGCGAGCTGTTCGTGCGTCAAAGCCCGCAAGCCGCCGCCGACGTGCGCCTGGCGCTGGCCTTGCAGCGCCTGCGCGCCGCCAAGGCGTGGATGCTCAACCCGGCCGAGGAGCAGCCGTGGACCGAGGCCGTGAAGCGCTTCGGGCGCGGCGAGGCGGCCATGTTCGTCATGGGCGATTGGGCCAAGGCCGAACTGGGCGAGCTTGGCTACGCGATCGACGCCGACTTCTCCTGCGTGCCGCTGCCCGGCACCGACAACTACCACCTGTACAGCGTTGACACGCTGGCCATGTTCGTCAATGACTACTCGCGCCAGGGCGCGCAGGAAAAGCTGGCGAAAGCCGTGATGTCGCCGCTGGCGCAGCAGCAGTACAGCGCGGCCAAGGGCTCGGTGCCGGTGCGGCGCGACGCCAGCCAGGCCGCGATGGACAGCTGCGCGCGATCCTCGTGGCGGGCTTTCGGGCGCGGCGCCGCAGCGCAGGCGCCCAGCCTGGTGCACCGCATGGCGGCGGATGAGGAAAGCCGCGACGCCATCATCGCCGAGATACACCGCTTTTACATGGACGACAGCATGGCGCCGGCGGAGACCCAGCGGCGCCTGGCCGGCCTGCTGCGGACCCTGAACACCCGATCACACAAACAAGGAAGCACCCATGGCGCGCAAGATCCTGATCGTCGATGATGACCAGAAAACCAGGCTGCTGCTGAAGGCCTACCTGGAGAAGAACCAGTACGAGGTAATCCTCTCGCATAATGGCGAGAGCTTCCTGGCCGAGCTGCAGGCGCATGCCGAGCAGCTGTCGCTGGTCATCCTGGACGTGATGCTGCCCGATACGGACGGCTTTGCGCTGTGCCGCATCGTGCGCAAGCGCTCCAACCTGCCGATCATCATGCTGACCGCCAGTTCCGACGAGACCGACCGCGTGGTCGGCCTGGAGCTGGGGGCGGACGACTATATCGCCAAGCCCTACAGCCCGCGCGAGCTGCTGGCGCGCATCAAGGCCATCCTGCGCCGCGCCGGCGCGGAAGCTGCGCCGGCCGTGCGCGCCTACCATTTCAACGGCTTCACGCTGGACCTGGCCGAGCGCACCGTGGTCGATAGCGCGGGCGTGCCGCTGGCGCTGACCGGGCTCGATTTCCAGCTGCTGAAGTACTTCGTCGAGCACCCGGGCATTGTGCTCGACCGCAGCCAGCTGTGCGAGGAAACGCGCGGCCGCGACGCCGGCCCGCTGGACCGTTCGCTGGACGTGCAGATCAGCCGCCTGCGCCTGCGCCTGAACGACGACGGCAAGCAGCCCATGCTGATCAAGACCGTGCGCGGCGCCGGCTACGTATTCTCCGCCACGGTGACGGTGACGCATGCGTAGGATCTGGCCGCAGTCGCTGCTGGCGCGGCTGTCGCTGGTGATGGTGGCGGGCCTGCTGCTGACGCAGGTGGCTGGCAGCGTGCTGTGGACCATGCAGCTGCGCGACAAGACCGAGGCCGACGTGAAGTCGGCGGCGCAGTACCTGGGGCAGGGCGCCGCCAGTTCGATCCGCTTCTTCCGCAGCCTGCCGCCCAGCTACCGCAGCCTGTTGATCCAGCAGTTCCGCGAGATGGGCGGCACGCGCTTCTACGTCGCGCTGAACCGCGGCGAAGTGGAAGTGCAGCAGATTGCGCCGCAGCCGCTGGCGCAGACGGCGCTGGCCGCGCTGGAAGCGACGCTGCGCACCGACCTGGCCGGCGAAAGCCGCCTGCGCCTGGCCTTCGCCTGGCCCGAACAGCTGGCCGTGTCGCCGGACGGCATCCGCGTCGGCGACCTGCCGGAGGCCTGGGTGCGCCATATCCTGCTGCTGAAGCCCGATCCGGCGCCGATCCTGGTGATCCAGACCGAGCTTGAGCCGGGCAACTGGCTCTACCTGGCCACGCTGATGCCCAACCCGTACTTCCTGAACAGTAACGACCCGCTGTCGCGCGACAAACTGGTGGTGCAGGGCGTGTCGCTGGCGGTCCTGCTGCTGCTCTCTTTCCTGATGGTGCGCTCGATCACGCGCCCATTGGCGGCGCTGTCGGAGGCGGCGGAGGCGTTCGGCAAGGATGACCAGGCGCCGGCGTTGCCAGCATCCGGCAGCCGCGAAATCGTCAGCACGGCGCGCGCCTTTGGCGCCATGCGCGAGCGCATCGCCAAGTACATCAAGGACCGCGAGCGCCTGTTCATCTCCATCTCGCACGACCTGCGCACGCCGATCACGCGCCTGAAGCTGCGCGCCGAACTGCTGGACGACGACGCGCTGCGCGAGGAGTTCGAGGAAGACCTGGACGAACTGGACATGATGGTGAAGGGCGCGCTGCAATGCGTGAAGGACAGCGACATCCACGAGAACCCGACGGAGGTGAAGCTGGACCCGCTGATCCGGCGCCTGGTGCGCAGCGCCCAGCTGGCGGGCCACAGCGTGGCCTACGAGGACAGCGGCGTGGCCGTGCGCGCCAAGCCGCTGGCGTTGAAGCGCGCCATCGGCAACCTGCTGGATAACGCCTTGTTCTACGGTGAACGCGCCGAGATCAGCGTGCGCGCGCTGCCGGGCTGGATCGAGATCGCGGTGCGCGACCACGGCCCCGGCGTGCCGGAGGAGGCGATTGCCAGCCTGCTGGAGCCGTATGTGCGCCTGTCCCATGGCCGCGCCCACAACGACGCGGGCCTGGGCTTGGGCCTGGGCATTGCCAACGGCATCGTGGAAGGACATGGCGGCCAGCTGCTGCTGGCCAACCATCCGGAAGGCGGCCTGAATGCCGTGATCCGGCTGCCGCTTTAAGCTTGCCGCCTAGCGCGAGCTCAGGTCGTCCGGATTGATGGCCCACAACCCCGGCAGATTGCGCCAGTAGCCGTAAGCGTCCATGCCGAAGCCGACCACGAAGCGGTTCGGGATGGTGATGCCGACCAGGTCGGCCTTCACCGGCTTCACCTTGCCGATATCCTTGTCGCAGAAGACGGCGATGATCACTTCCTTGGCGCCCATTTCCAGCAGGCGCTCCTTGACGTGGGCCAGGGTTTCGCCTTCGTCGAGGATATCGTCCAGCACGATGACGGTGCGGCCCGATACGGTCGGTCGCGGCACCACTTTCCACACTACTTTGCCGCCCTGGTCTTCGTCGCCGTAACGGCTGACGTGGATGTAGTCGAATTCGAGCGGGAAGGTCAGTTGCGGCAGGATGTTCCCGGTGAAGACCACGGCGCCGCCCATGACGCCCAGCACCAGCGGGAATTCCTGTCGGGATGAGTCGCCATAACGGTCGTTGAGTGCGGCGGCCATGCGGCTGACCGCAGCTTGCACCGTTTCCTTGTCGTAGAGTTCTTCCGCGTTTTCGAGCAGGGCGCGCGCGCGGTTGTGGTGAAAGTCTTGCATGATGTTTCTGCGGCAGGTCAAGAATGGCTTAATTATCCCGCCATTCCGCCGCCTGCCCTAGAAACAGTTGGATTTACACCACAGGCATCCTGATCTCAACTGTAATCGCGCACATCGTCGATGATCTTGCCGTCATTTGGCAAACTGCCGCGCGCCGTAAACTTCACTTCGCCGCGCAGTTTGGTGATGTCGCGGATGCTGGCGACGATGTCGGCGGCCTGCGATTCAATGGCGGGATCGTCGGTTTCGCAGTGCAGCGTCATGACTTCGTCGGCGATTTTTCCCGACACCACCAGGCGCGCCTTGCCCAGGCCCGGGTGGCGGCGCGTGATCTCGTGCACCTGCGACGGGTGGACGAACATGGCGCGCACCTTGGTGGTCTGGTCGGCGCGTCCCAGCCAGCCTTTGATGCGGGTGTTGGTGCGGCCGCAAGGCGAGGGGGCGGTGTCGGGCAGCACGGCCGACAGGTCGCCGGTGGCGAAGCGGATCAGCGGGTAGTCGGTATTGAACAGCGTGACCACCACTTCGCCCACTTCGCCCGGCGCCACCGGGTCGCCGGAACCGGGGCGCACGATCTCCAGCAGCACGTCCTCGTCCAGCACCATGCCGGGATTGAGCTTGCCGTTGCTGCGCGTTTCGTACGCCATGCTGCCCACGTCGGCCGAGGCGTAGGTTTGCAGCACTTCCGGCACGCCGTGGTCGGCGAACCACTGGCGCAGCGATTCGGGCAGGGCTTCGGCACCCATCAGCGCGCGTTTCACGCTGCTGATGTCGGCCCCCATCTCGGCCGCCTTCTCGATGATCAGCTTGAGGAAGGAGGGTGTGCCGATATAGGTGTCGGGCCGCAGTTCGGCCATGGCCTGCACCTGCAACTCGGTCTGGCCGGCGCCGGCCGGGATCACGGTGCAGCCGATGCGCTGGGCGCCGCCCTCCACCATGAAGGCGGCTGGGGTGAAGTGGTAGGAGAAGCAGTTCTGCACCAGGCCACCGGGCCGCACGCCGGCGGCGTACATCGGGCGCGAGAAGCGCCACCAGTCGGTGCCGCGGCCCTCCGGGTCGAAGATCGGGCCGGGTGACATGAAGATGCGTCCCAGCTTGCCGGCCGGGGTGCTGTTCAGGCCTCCGAAGGGGCGCTCCTGCGCCTGCAGCGTCTTCAGGTCGGACTTGCGCGTGACCGGCAGCTGCGCCAGGGCGGCGCGGCTGTTGATGCTGGCCGCGTCGATGCCGGCCAGGATGCGCGCCCATCCCGGGGCCGCCTGGGCCTGCGCCACCAGCAGCGGCAGGCGCTGCATCAGGTCGCGTTCGCGTTCGGCGTGCGGGCGCGTTTCAAGGCTGTCGAGGGTTTCGGCCATCATGCCGCTCCTTCAATCTCGCGTTGCAGTTTCTTGGTCAGTTTGGCGAACACCAGCTCGTGCGAGCGTTTGACCATGGCTTTGGCCTCCGCCTCCGGCAGCTTGGCCAGGTCTTCCACCAGCACCCATTTCATGCGCGCCAGGTAGGGCGCGGGGATGATGCCGGGGCGGTCGGTCAGCTCCAGGAAGCGGTCGTCGTCCACTTTGAGCGCGATGGCCTTGGCCTTCGCGTTGTCATCCATCACGGCGAACATCTTCATGCCGACCGAGAACACCAGGTTGTCGCCCCATTTGATGTCTTCGGTAACGCCCGGCAGGCTGCGGCAGAACTCTTTAGCTTTGTTCAGATTCATGGTTAGGCGAGCCAGCGTTTGCGGCGGCGGTAGAATTTCATGTCGCGGAAGCTCTTGCGTCCCGCGCCCGACATGCCAAGGTAGAACTCCTTGACGTCCTCGTTGTTGGCCAGCTCGCTGGCCGCGCCTTCCATCACCACGCGGCCGTTTTCGAGGATGTAGCCGAAGTCGGCGTAGCGCAGCGCCACATTGGTGTTCTGCTCGGCCAGCAGGAAGGACACGTTTTCCTTCGCGTTCAAGTCTTTGACGATGCCGAAGATCTCGTCCACGATCTGCGGCGCGATGCCCATGGAGGGCTCGTCCAGCAGGATCATGGAAGGCTTGGCCATCAGCGCGCGGCCGATGGCGCACATCTGCTGTTCGCCGCCGGAGGTGTAGCCGGCCTGGCTGTTGCGGCGCTCGCGCAGGCGCGGGAAGTAGTGGTACACCTTGTCCAGCGATTCTTTCAGCTCGCTGCGCGAAAGGCTGCGCGTATAAGCACCTGTCAGCAAATTCTCCTCGATCGTCAGGTGGCCGAAGCAATGGCGTCCCTCCATCACCTGCGACAGCCCGCGTTTGACCAGCTCATTGGGCGTAAGCTGGTCGATGCGCTCGCCCTTGAACTGCACCTCGCCCTTGGTCACGTCGCCGCGCTCGCCGCGCAGCAGGGTCGAGATGGTCTTCAGGGTGGTCGACTTGCCGGCGCCGTTGGCGCCCAGCAGGGCCACGATCTTGCCCTGTGGGACCTGCAGCGACACGCCCTTCAGCACCAGGATCACGTGGTCGTATATGACCTCGATGTTATTCACCGACAGGTAGCTCATTGGCTTCTCACTTCAGGCAGGCGGGGGTGATTTTCTTTTCGGCGGCGTACTTGCCCGACGATTCGTCCACCAGCTTGCGCAGCAGGACCTTATCGCCCACCACCCAGTTCGGGGTAATGGCCTTCCATGTTTTGCCGTCCCATTGCTGCACTTTCACGGCGCCCGACCCTTCATGGTCGTCGCAGGAGGTCTTCACGGTCGGGAACATATTGTGCACGCCGAGCACCTTCTGGCGCGCTTCGTCGATGTTCAGGTTTTCCAGGCCCCAGCGCAACTGCTCGCCGGTGACCGGCTTGCCTTTTCCGAACTTCTCCTGCGCCGTGCGCATGGCTTCCACGTACATCACGCCGGCGGTCAGGCCGCGCATGTGGTAGACCGAGCCGATGCGGGTCTGGTCGGCCAGGTTGCCTTTGCCGCCGGCATAGATCTTCTTGCGCAGCTCGTCCAGCAGCGGGTAGTTGCCCGGGGTGTTGAAGGTCATCGAGGTGTAGCCCTTGGCGGCGTCGCCCGATGGCACGGTATCTTCTTCCGAGCCGGCCCACCATACGCCCAGCATCTTGTCGCGCGGGAAGCCGTTGCGCTGCGCGGTCTTGATGGCGACGGAATTCATCACGCCCCAGCCCCACAGGATCACGTAGTCAGGCCTGGCCTGGCGGATCTGCAGCCATTGCGACTGCTGCTCGCTGCCCGGCGGCGCGACCGGGATCTTGATCAGTTCAAAGCCGTACTGGCCGGACATGGCTTCCAGCACCGGCAGCGGCTCCTTGCCGAAGGCGGAGTCGTGGTACAGGTGCACGATCTTCTTGCCTTTCAGCTTGTCCATCCCGCCGCTCTTGTCGCCCAGGTACTTGATCATGCCGGCGGCCTGGCTCCAGTAATTGGAGATCAGCGGGAAGACGTAGGGGAAGACCTTGCCGTTGGCGGCGTCCGAGCGGCCGTAGCCGAGGGTGGTCATCGGGATCTTGTCCTGCGGGATGCGGTCCAGGATGCCGTAGGCGATGCCGGTCGACAGTGGTTCGACCACGGTGGCGCCGCCGTTCTTGGTTTTCAAGCGCTCATAGCATTCCACGCCGCGCGAAGGGTTGTACTCGGTTTCGCATTCCTCCCAGCTGATCTTCACGCCGTTGACGCCGCCGTTGGCGTTGACCAGGTTGAAGTAGTCAATGATGCCGCCATAAAAGCCGGAGCCGCCCGCCGCGTAGGGGCCGACGCGGTAGGAGGGCAGGGCGACGAACTGGTCGCCTGGCTGCGCCCATGCGCTGCTGGCGGCGATGCTGCTTGCTACGGCAAGTCCAAGTACGAGCGATTTCATGTGATGTCTCCAGGTTTATAGTTGGTCCGCTTAATGTGGGAAGGGCCACAGGCGGAGTTTCTCTTTACCGATTTGCCACAAACGCGCCAGACCGTGGGGTTCCACGATCAGGAAGAAAATGATCAGGGCGCCGAACACCATCAGCTCCAGGTTGGAGGCGACGGTGGTGGGCAGGGCCAGGCCGTGCGCCAGGATGTTCAGGAATACCGGCAGCAGCACGATGAAGGCGGCGCCGAGGAAGGAGCCGAGCACGGAACCGACGCCGCCGATGATGATCATGAACAGGATGCGGAAGGACAGGTCCAGGTTGTAGGCTTCCGGCTCCACGGTGCCGAGGTAGGCGTAGGCGTACAGCGCGCCGGCCACGCCGCAGTAGAAGGAGCTCACCGCAAAGGCCAGCAGCTTGGTGCGCATCAGGCGGATGCCGATCACCTCGGCCGCCACGTCCATGTCGCGCACCGCCATCCAGGAGCGGCCCACATTGGAGCGGATCATGTTCTTCGCCAGCAGGGCCATGACCGCCACGATCGCCAGCACCAGCAGGTACTTGCGCGCCGGGGTGTCGAAGGCGTAGCCCAGGATCTCCATTTTCTGCGCCGTGATCACGCCGGAGGAGCTGTAATTCGTCAGCCAGCCGATCTTGGTCAGGCACCACACCACGAAGAACTGGGTGGCCAGCGTGGAGGCGGCCAGGTAGAAGCCGCGGATGCGCAGCGAGGGCAGGCCGAACGCCATGCCGACCATGGCGGCGCACAGTCCCCCCAGCACGAAGGCCAGCAGCAGCGGGATGCCGGGGATGCGCAGCACGAAGTTGTAGGCCGAGAAGGCGCCCACCGCCATGAAGGCGGCCGTGCCCAGCGACAGCTGGCCGGCATAGCCGGTCAGGATGTTCAGGCCCAGTGCCGCCAGCGAGAAAATCAGGAAGGGGATGAAGATGGCCGACAGCATATAGGGCGTGGCCGCCAGCGGCAGCACCAGCAGCGCGATGGCCAGCATGGTGAACAAGGCGATGCGGTCCTGGCGGATCGGCAGGATCTGGCCGTCCGCTTCGTAGCTGGTTTTGAATTGTCCTGCTTCGCGGTAGAACATCGCTCAGATCCTCCGGATGATTTTTTCGCCGAACAGCCCTTCCGGGCGGACCAGCAGGAACAGCAGGGCCAGCACGTAGGGGAACCAGCCTTCGATGCCGCCGCCCACGTGCGGGCCGATATAGACTTCGGCCAATTTTTCCGAAGCGCCGATGATCAGGCCGCCCACGATGGCGCCCGGCACGGAGGTGAAGCCGCCCAGGATCAGTACCGGCAGCGCTTTGAGCGCGATGAAGGTCAGCGCAAACTGCACGCCATTGCGCGCGCCCCACAGCAGGCCGGCCACCAGGGCCACCATGCCCGCCACCGCCCACAGGATGCCCCAGATGCGCTGCAGCGGGATGCCCACCGCCTGCGCCGCCTGGTGGTCGTCCGCCACCGCGCGCAGGGCGCGGCCGATCTTTGTCTTGGCGAACATCAGCGCCAGTGTCGCCACCATCACGCCGCAGATCGCGGCGGCAGTCAGGTCGAACTTGGAAATGACGATGTTGAACTTCTCCATCAGGTACTCGCTCGGCACGTCCTCGATCGGGATTTCCAGCTTATGCACCTGCGAGCCCCAGATCAGCTGCGCCAGCCCCTCGATGAAGAAGGCCAGGCCGATGGTGGCCATGAACAGCGTGATTTCAGGCTGGTTCACCAGGGGCCGCAGCACCACGCGCTCGATGGCCAGGCCAAGGATGACCATGGCCAGGATGGTGGCCGGAATCGCCAGCCAAAGCGAAAGGCCGAACTTTTCCATGAAGCCGACCGTGGTCAGAGCCGCGAAGAACACCATGGCGCCCTGGGCGAAGTTGAACACGCCGGACGCCTTGTAGATCAGCACAAAGCCGATCGCCACCAGCGCGTACATCACGCCCGACAGCAGGCCGCCGATCAGCACTTCGGCAAAGAAGGTCATATCCATCAGTGGGCCACTCCAAGGTAAGCGTCGATCACATCCTGGTTGGTGCGGACTTCGTCCGGCGTGCCGTCGCCGATCTTTTTGCCGTAGTCCAGCACCACCACGCGGTCCGAGATATCCATCACCACGCCCATATCGTGCTCGATCAGCACGATGGTGGTGCCGAACTGCTCGTTCACGTCGAGGATGAAGCGGCACATGTCCTGCTTCTCTTCCACGTTCATG
>NZ_JAYSCO010000031.1:0-12235 GCF_041914865.1 Pseudoduganella sp.
CAGGGCGCCGAACTGGTCGGACGACAGGGCCTTGATCTGGTCGGTGGTCAGGCCGCTGATGGCGGCGGTCTTCAGCGCGGCCATGTCGGCGTTGTCCATGGCGGCGATGGCGTCGGTCGAGATCACGGCCAGCTGCGACGCCTTCAGCGAGGCGGCGTCGGACGTGCTCAGGGCTTTCACCTGGTCGCTGTTCAGCACGGCAACCTGGTCGGTGCTCAGCACGCCGATGTGGGCCGAGTTCAGGGCGCCGAACTGGTCGGACGAGAGTGCCTTGATGTGGTCGGTGCTCAGGCCGGCGATGGCGCCGGTCTTCAGGGCAGCGATGTCCTGGCTGTCCATGGCGCTGATGGCGTCGGTGGACAGGACAGCGATCTGCGAGGACTTCAGGGCGCCGGCATCGGCGGTATCCATGGCCTTCACCTGGTCGCTGCTCAGCACGGACACCTGGTCGGTGCTCAGCACGCCGATGTGGGCCGAGTTCAGGGCGCCGAACTGATCGGACGAGATTGCCTTGATCTGGTCGGTGGTCAGGCCGGAGATCGCGTTGGTCTTCAGGGCGGCGATGTCGGCGTTGTCCAAGGCCTTGATGGCGTCGGTCGAGATCACGGCGATCTGCGCCGCTTTCAGGGCGCCGGCGTCGGAGGTGTCCAGGGCCTTGACCTGGTCGCTGTTCAGCACCGCGAACTGGTCGGAGCTCAGGGCGGCGATGTGGCCGGAATTCAGGGCGCCGAACTGGTCGGACGAGAGGGCCTTGATCTGGTCGGTGGTCAGGCCGGACAGGGCGGCAGTCTTCAGCGCGGCGACGTCAACATTGTCCATCGCGGCGATGGCGTCGGTCGAGATCACGGCCAGTTGCGAGGCCTTCAGGGCGCCGGCGTCGGCCGAGCTCAGGGCTTTCACCTGGTCGCTGTTGAGCACGGACACCTGGTCGGTGCTCAGCACGCCGACGTGGGCCGAGGTCAGGGCGCCGAACTGGTCGGACGACAGGGCTTTGATCTGGTCGGTGGTCAGGCCGGCGATGGCGCCGGTCTTCAGCGCCGCCACGTCCTGGCTGTCCATGGCGTTGATGGCGTCGGTCGACAGGACGGCGATCTGCGACGATTTCAGGGCGCCGGCGTCGGCGGTGTCCAGGGCCTTGACCTGGTCGCTGCTCAGCACGGACACCTGGTCGGTGCTCAGGGCGCTGATGTGGCCGGAGTTCAGGGCGCCGAACTGGTCGGACGACAGGGCCTTGACCTGGTCGGTGGTCAGGCCGGAGATGGCGTTGGTCTTCAGGGCGGCGACGTCAGCATTGTCCATCGCCTTGATGGCGTCGGTCGAGATCACGGCCAGCTGCGACGCCTTCAGGGCGCCGGCATCGGCGGTGTCGAGCGCTTTGACCTGGTCGCTGCTCAGCACGGACACCTGGTCGGTGCTCAGGGCGCCGATGTGGGACGAGTTCAGGGCCGCGAACTGGTCGGACGACAGGGCCTTCATCTGGTCGGTGGTCAGGCCGGCAATCGCGGCGGTCTTCAGCGCGGCGACGTCCGCATTGTCCATGGCGGCGATGGCGTCGGTCGACAGCACGGCGATCTGCGACGCTTTCAGCGAAGCGGCATCGGCGGTGCTCAGGGCCTTGACCTGGTCGCTGTTCAGCACGGACACCTGGTCGGTGCTCAGCACGCTGACATGGGCCGAGTTCAGGGCGCCGAACTGGTCGGACGACAGGGCTTTGATCTGGTCGGTGGTCAGGCCGGTGATGGCATTGGTCTTCAGGGCCGCCACGTCCTGGCTGTCCATGGCGTTGATGGCGTCGGTCGACAGCGCCGCCACCTGGGACGATTTCAGGGCAGCCGCGTCGGCGGTGTCCATGGCTTTCACCTGGTCGCTGCTCAGCACGGACACCAGGTCGGTGCTCAGCGCGCTCACATGGCCGGAATTCATGGCGCCGAACTGGTCGGACGACATGGCCTTCACCTGGTCGGTGTTCAGGCCGTTGATGGCGGCGGTCTTCAGCGCGGCGATATCAACATTGTCCAGGGCCTTGATGCTGTCGGTCGCCAGCACGCTGACTTGCGCGCTGTTCAGGGCGGCAGTGTGCTTGGTGGTCAGGGCGGCGACCTGGGTCGAGCGGATCGCGCTCAACTGGTCGGTAGTCATCACGGAAGCATGAGCGGAAGTGAACGCGCCAACCTGGTCGGTCGTGAAGGCACGGAACTGGTCGGTGTTCAGCCCGGCCAGGTCGGCTGTCGCCAAGGTCGCAATTTGCTGCGTGGTAATCGCAGCGATTTGATCCGTTGTCATGTTGGTGACGAAGCTCATTTCCGTTCTCCTGTAGGCACTACTAATTCCTGGACAAGAATGGGAGCCGACCTTTTGGGGGCTCCCATCCAGATAATCTTGCAAAACTACTAAATTCGTGGCTTACTTGCCAATTACTTATCTCTTGCAGCTCAACTGTTCCCTGTGGGAAGCGCGCTTTTCATTCTTAACGTCAACAAATTCGTTAACTTTAGAGAAGAAAGGTGCGTCAACGCACAGACAGATGCGCCCTCCAGCGTCATAAAGCGACCTAAACCGTCATTCCATTAAGCACTTTTTTCATTTACCTGAAGAAATTATGCTTAACTTTTAGAAATCGCCTGCATGACCGGGACAGGCTCGATTTTACTCCAGTCTGTTTCCGCGTGGCATCTACCAGTTGAACAATTTCAGCCGCTTTCAGCGTTTCCACAACCTGATTTTTGGGAAACATTTCGTTAACATCATAGAAATATTTATAAGCTTGTTTACCGCGCTAGCCATGGCGGAAACATTACCTGCCAAATTTGACGCCAGCATGAAAAAAGCCCGCCGACGCGGGCCTGGCCAACGGTTAGCGGCCGGCGCGCCGCTCGAGCGCCGCCAGCGTGGCGGCCAGCGCTTGCGTCTGCGGATGCGCCGGCATCAGGCGCTGGCGCATGGCCAGCGCGCGCTGTAACAAGGGCCGCGCTTGCGCATAACGGCGCTGGCCCATATAAATAGCGCCCAGCCCGGCCAACGATTCGGCAATGTCGGCATGCAGGGGCAGGTCGGGGCTCTCGCGCAGCAGCAAGGCGCGCCGGAAGGCGGCCTCTGCCTTAGCGGCTTTGCCCTGCCGCGCCCAAGCCGCGCCGGCCTGGTTCAGGGCCAGCGCCACTTCATTGTCGACGCGCCCGAGGAACACTTCGCGCCGTGCCAATGCCTGCTGCAAAACCTGCTCTGCCGCAGCATGGCGGTTCAATTTTGACAACTGCAGGCCGAGCCCGCCCAGGATGGTGGCGTAGAGGTGGTGCTCGGCGCCATGGTTCGCCTCTTGGGCGATGAGCGCGCGCCGGAACAGGCGCGCCGCCTCGGCGTGGGCGCCGCGCGCGCCCAGGGTCCAGGCCAGCTCGCTTAACAGGAAGGTGAGGCGGGCCGGGTCGTCCGGCTGTTCGCCGGCGGCTGCCAGGGCGCGGCGATACAAGGCTTCGGCCTGCGCATACTGGCCGATTTCATAATATCGCTGGGCAATGGCCCCGAGTTGCCCGGGCAGCTCCCGATGCTGCGGCCCCAGTTCGCTTTCGACGCTGGCCAAGACCTCGGCCAGTTGCCGGCGCGCACTTGCCAGGTCGCCGCGGGCGGCGGCGAGCGCGGCGAGCCTGCGCTTGCTGTCCCAGGTTTGCCGGGGCTGGTCCGGCGCGATCGCGAGGCGCACCTGCAGGGCGCGCTGCGCCATCGACTCCGCCTGCTCGAAGCGGGCGGCCGTCGAATACACTTGCGCCAGGTCGTCCAGGGCGTGCGCCGCCTCCTGGCTGTGCTGGCCGAAGGCTTCTTCCGTCAAGGCCAGCAGGCGCTGGTAATGCGGCTCGGCCCGCATCGGCTGGTCGAGCTCCGCATGGCTGTCGGCAAGCTGGTGCAGCGCTGCACGCACGCGTTCTGGCTTGCCGTCCTGCTCCGCCATCTGGAACAGGTGCTGATATACGCGCAGGGTGCGCAGCCTGTCATGCCGTGCGTCGAGCGCCAGGGCAAGCTGCTCGAGCTGCGCCACGTCGCCCTGCTGCAGCGCAGATTCCAGCAGCTGTTCGAAATAGGCCGGGTCGCGCGGCCCGCCGCGGCCATGGGCGCGCATGGCGGCAATACGCGCTTTGGCAGCAGGCAGGTTCCCGGCACGTTCGTAGAGCGCACGCGCCCTGGCTTCATCCTTGGACCGCCCCAGGCCTTTCTCATAGATTTCGCCCAGGAATAAGTAAGCCGCTTCCTGACCGGCTTCACTTGCCCGCACGAACAGCGCGTGCGCGCGCACCTGGTCGCGCGCGACGCCCTCTGCGTTCAGGTACATGAGGCCAAGCACAAGCGCCGCCTGGGAGTTGCCGCCGTCCACGGCCTTGGCCAACCAGCCCGCCGCTGCCGCCTGGTCCCGCTGCACGCCCTCGCCGTTGCGCAAGGCCAAGCCGACGAAGGTCATGGCATCGGCATCCCCGTTCTCGGCTGCCCGCGTGAACCATTGGAGGGCTTGCGCCGGATCGGCCTGCACACCGCGGCCCAGGCGGAATTGCTCGGCAAGATTGAACTGTGCAGTGACCTCGTCCTGCACAGCCGCCATGCGGTACCAGCGGTGCGCCTGCGCGGGATCTGCTTGCGTCAGCGTGGAATGCTCAAGCCAATAGCCATACTTTGCCATGCCTTGCGCATAGCCCTGTTCCGCCGATTTCCGATACCAGGCCATGGCAGACGCTTCGTCGCGTGCGACGCCCAGCCCGTTGTCATAGCAGTTGCCCAGGTTGTGCTGCGCAATCGCATTGCCCTGCTCGGCCGACTTGCGGTACCAGGCGGCAGCCTTTGGCAGGTTTTTCGGCACCCCCTCTCCCCTCTCATACATATAGCCGAGCTGGAGCTGGGCGCTGGCGTGCCCCTGGCTGGCGGCCGCCCGGTACAGCCTGGCGGCCATGACCAGGTCACGCGGCACTTCCCCACCCTGGTAGAACGCCTGCCCGGCGCGATAGAGCTCGTCCGGCGCGGCCTGCGCATCGCCCTGGTGCGCCAATGGCGCATGGCTGACCGGGGCTATATTCTTGGCCGAAACAGGCGTGCAGGCCAGGAGCGCTACAAGGATGGCGGGAAAGCGGTTCATGGACGCATTTTCAGTAAGGTCATTGCATGACCTCGCCGCGACAAATCCTGCTTCAGGATAAACAGGCCGACCAGATTCGCCAGCGCGAGCGCCGCCACGACCGCGCCGCGCCGGTTTCCGCTGCCCAGCAGGCCAGCTTGCCCGAATTCTGCGACGGCTGCGACTACGCACAGGAAAAAGTTAAAAAGGATCAGCAGGGCAAACAGATTGCCCAGCCGATACAGCAGCACATGCCACTTGCTGTGCAAGGCCAACCAATTGCCATCGGCACGCACGTAGGGATGACACACCCTGAAATAATCGAATGCGCCATTCTGATTATCGGGATGCGCAAGCACATTACGGGCAGCGGCACTCGAAACATTACCCATACCAAACAAGGCTTTTAATTGCCCTTGGAACTCTGGCTGGCTGAGCGTGCGGTAGTTCGCGAAGAAGTTCGTTACTGCCTCGGCATTCTTCAGGCGCGAAGCGTGCATCGCCAGCCAAAGGTGCAAGGCGACGCCGATCATCAGGAACAGCGCGCCCATCCAACCCAGCAGCCCTAAGTCGACACCGGGTACATCGGCGTTTGCTTTGCCGAACAAGAGCTGCAAGGCGAATACGATGACGTCCCACCTATCGATGGTAACCAACGACAAGCCTGTCATGATGGGTACCCGGGCCACGTTCCCTACGACGATTGCTCGTACCAACTCCAGGATTTCGGTGAAATATTGCTTGTTGCCGCCCGCCATGTGCCGCCGCCTCAAAAAGTTGTGATTCGCCACTATAGCGCGAAAATTTCATTGCCGAAACATTATCAAGGAGGCAAATTCAGCCGAGGCCGGCGCGATCGTTGCAATTGCCAGGAAGGCACAAACAAAAAGCCCCGTAACCTGGCCTGGTTACGGGGCTTTTCCCACATTCGTTCCGGGTGAAATCAGAACGGGATGTCGTCATCCATGTCCGAGAAGTTCGGCGCCGGGCGCGGGGCCGGGCGCGGGGCCGGGGCCGGTGCGGCCTGCGGGCGCGGGGCCGGACGTGCCGGCGGGGCGTCGTAACCCATGTCGTCGCCGCCGCCCATATTGTTGCCCATGCCGCCGCCGGAATCGCCGCGGCCGCCCAGCATCTGCATGTTTTCAGCGATGATGTCGGTGGCGTACTTCTCGATGCCGTCCTTGTCGGTGTACTTGCGGGTCTGCAGGCGGCCTTCCACGTAAACAGAAGAGCCCTTTTTCAGGTACTGGCCGACGATTTCCGCCAGGCGGCCGAAGAAGGAGATGCGGTGCCACTCGGTCAGCTCTTTTTGCTCGCCGGTGTTACGGTCTTTCGAACGATACGAGGTCGCCACGGCGATGTTGGCAATCGCGTCACCGCTAGGCATGTAGCGGATTTCCGGATCGCGACCCAGATTGCCGACGATGATCACTTTGTTGACTGATGCCATTTATGAAACTCCTGAAGGAATGGGGGCCGTTTTCCAGGGGCCCCAAAAGCAAGGAGTTTACCCTAAATTAATAGTCCCTCAAATATTGCCGGATCTGACGCAGCTCAATCCGTCGCCGATTTGCCGCCACCGTCCAGCCCGCCTGCCAGGGCCACGTAGCTGCGCGCGGTCGCCACCGCGATGTCGCGCTGGACACCGATCAGCTGCTCTTCCACCGTCAGGACGGCGTACTCGGCGTCCAGCAGGCCCAGCACGCTTTCGGCGCCGCTGCGGTAGCGCAGCCGGGTCAGGCGCGCCGTCTCGCGCGCCAGCTCGTACACCGCGCCCAGCTGGACGTCCCGGGCGCGGTACTGGCGCCAGTCGGACAAGGCGGAATCGGCCTCCTCCAGCGCGGCGGCCACGGCTTTCTCGTAGCCAGCCAGGGCGGCCTGGGCGCCGGCCCCGGCCGCCCTGACCCGCGCCCGCAGCGCGCCGCCGTCGAGCAGGCTCCAGGACAAGGCGCCGCCCGCCTGCCAGGCGCGGGCGTCCGCACCGTGCAGGCTGCCTGCCGGCGCCACCAGGCCGAACATGCCGGACAGGCTGACCCGGGGGAACAGCTCGGCTACCGCCACGCCCTGCTGGGCAGTGGCGGCGGCCAGCGTGCGCTCGGCGGCCGCCACGTCGGGGCGGCGGCGCAGCATGGCGGCCGGGTCGTCCACCGCCAGCGTGGCCGGCAGGCGCAACGGGTGCCGCGCCTCCAGCGCCAGTATCTGCGGGGCATCCAGCCGGAGGCCGGACAAGGTGGCAAGATGGTTGCGCGCCACGCGCTGCCGCGCGGCGATGCCGGGCGCGCGCGCTGCCAGCAGGCCGAGCTTGGTTTCCACGCGGATGCGGTCGACCGCCAGCGCCTTGCCGACGCGCTCGCGTTCGCGCACCAGCTCCAGCACCTGGCCGTAGTTTTCCAGCTGCTGTTCCAGGCACGCCGCTTCATCCTGCGCGCTGCGGAACTCGGCATAGGCGATCACCACCTGCGCCAGCAGGGTGCGGCGCACCTCGTCGCGCAGCGCCTGCTGGGCCTCGTAGCCGGCGCGCGCCGCTTCCACGCTGCGCCGCACGCGGCCGAACAGGTCCAGCTCCCAGTCGATGAAGGCGCTCACCCTGGCGGGGCTGCTGAGCGCCGGGTCGGCGTCGGCCCGCTCTGCCTTGGCGGCGTGCTTGCGCGCCACGCCGGCGTCCACGCCCAGCGCCGGCAGGCCGGCCGACTGGGCCGCCGTCAGCTGCGCGGCGGCCACCTGCAGGCGCGCCATGGCGATGCGCAGGTCATAGTTGCCGCGCCAGGCTTGCTCGACCAGCGCGTCCAGCTGCGGGTGGCCGAACTGGCGCCACCAGCCGGCGGGCGGGGCGCTGCTGTCCAGCGCGGGACCGGCCCCGGCGGCCGACGGGAAGACGGCCGGCGTCAGCGGCGCGGTGGCGGGTGGGGCATAGTCCGGGCCGGCCGCGCAGCCGGCCAGGGCCAGCGCGGCCAGGCCCGCGGTGATTGGGTGTTTCATGCGGCAGTACCTTCCAGCGAATGCGGTTGCGGTTGCGCCGCCGCTGCGCGGCCGGCGAACAGGGTAAAGAACAGAGGGGTGAACAACAGGCCGAACACGGTCACGCCCAGCATGCCGCCGAACACCGCCGTCCCCATCGCCTGGCGCATTTCGGCCCCGGCGCCGCTGGAGAACACCAGCGGCAGCACGCCCATCAGGAAGGCCAGCGAGGTCATCAGGATCGGCCGCAGGCGGGTGCGGGCAGCGGCAATGGCGGCCGCCTGGGCGCTGGCGCCGGCCTGCTGCGCCTGGCGGGCGAATTCGACGATCAGGATCGCGTTCTTGGCGGCCAGGCCGATCAGCACCACGATGCCGATCTGGGTCAGCACATTGTTGTCCATGCCGCGCAGCGACACGGCCAGCAGGGCGGCCAGTATGCACATCGGCACGATCAGCACCACCGACAGCGGCAGCAGCCAGCTTTCGTACAAGGCGGCCAGCAACAGGTAGACGAAGACCACGGCCATGCCCAGCGCCAGTGCGGTGCTGGCGCCGGCCTGCTTCTCCTGCAGCGCCAGTTCGGTCCACTCGTAGTCGAAGCCGGCCGGCAGGCGCGCCTGCAGCAGCTGCTCCATGGCGGCGATGGTTTCGCCGGTCGAGAAGCCGGGCCTGGTGCTGCCCTGGATTTCCGCCGAAGGGAACAGGTTGTAGCGCGGCACGCGGAACGGCGCCGTGGTTTCGCTGAAGCTGGCAATGGCGCCCATCGGCACCATGGCCCCGCTGCTGGCGCGCATCTTCAGCGCGGCCAGGTCGTCCACCGTGCGGCGGAATGGCGCGTCGGCTTGCGCCGTCACCTTCCAGACGCGGCCCATCAGGTTCAGGTCGTTCACGTACACGGAACCCAGGTAGGACTGCAGGCTGTCGTTGATGCGCTCCGGATTCACACCCAGCATTTCGGCGCGGCTGCGGTCGATCTCGACTTTCACCTGCGGCGCCTTGGCGTTGAACGGCGAGAATGGCGCGTTCACGGAAGGCAGCTTGGCGGCTGCCTCCAGCACGTCCTTCACCACCGCCTGCAGCGCCTGCGCGCCCTGGCCATTGCGGTCGCGGATCAGCAGCTTGAAGCCGCCGCCGGTGCCGATGCCCGGTACCGCGGGCGGCGGGATCACCATGACCTTGGCCTTGCTGATCGGGGCCAGCGTCTTCTTCATCGCCGCCAGCATGGCCGGCCCGTCCAGGCCCAGCGCGGCGCGCTGGTCGAACTCCTTGAATACGGCGAAGATCACGGCCGCATTCGGCGCGGAAGTGAAGGTGGCGCCGTCGGTGCCGGCAAAGGCCGAGGTGTGGGCGATGCCGGGCTGTTGCAGCAGGCGCTGCGCGGCCTCCTGCACCACCTCGCTGGTGCGCGCCAGGGTGGCGCCGGGCGGCAGCTGGATCGACACGATGGCATAGCCGCGGTCGAGCTGCGGCACGAAGCCGGTGGGCGTGGCGTCGATGCGCCATACGGTCAGCGCCACCAGCAGGCCGTAGACCGGCAGCATCAGCGCGCGCCGCTTCAGCGAGAATTTCGCCAGCACCTCGTAGCGTCCGGCCAGGCGCTGGAAGAAGCGCTCGAACCAGGCCATCCAGCGCGCGCCCAGGGTGCGCGGCGCGCCGGCAGCGTGCGGACGCAGCAGGCGCGCCGCCAGCACCGGCGACAGCGTCAGCGACACCAGGGCGGAGATTGCGGTCGATACTGCGATGGTGACGGCGAACTGGCGGTAGAACATGCCGGCAATGCCGCCAATGAAGGCGGTCGGCACGAACACGGCGATCAGCACCAGGGCGATCGCGACCAGGGCCGAGCCCACTTCGTCCATGCTGCGCACGGCGGCGGCGCCGGGCGCCATGCCGGCGGCGATGTGGCGCTCCACGTTCTCCACCACCACGATGGCGTCGTCGACCACGATGCCGATCGCCAGCACCAGGCCGAACAGCGACAGGTTGTTCAGCGAGAAGCCCATGCCGGCCATGACGGCGAATGTGCCGACCAGCGACACCGGGATGGCCAGGATAGGGATGATGGCGGCGCGCCAGGAACCGAGGAACACCAGCACCGCCAGGCAGACCAGCACGATCGCTTCGAGGATGGTGTCGCGCACCTTGTCGATCGACGTCTTGATGAAGCGCGTCGGGTTGTAGTAGGCGTGGTATTCCAGGTCGCTCGGGAAATCGCGTTTCAGCGCGTCCAGCGTCGCAATAATGCGTTCGGCCGTTTCCAGCGCGTTGGAGCCCGGCTTCTGGCTGATGCCCAGCGCAACGGCGGTTTCGCCGTCCAGGTAGCCGCTCTCGGAGTAATCCTGGGCCGCCAGTTCCACCCGAGCCACGTCGCGCAGGCGGACCGGCGCGCCGTTCTCGGGATTCACCGCGATGATGATGGCGTTGAATTCGTCCACATCGCGCAGGCGGCCCTGGGTGCGCACCTGCACCTGGTAGGCGCCGGCGCCGCTGTCGGGGGCCTGGTTCAGCACACCTGCGGAAACCTGCACGTTGTTCTTGCGGATCGCCGCCACCACGTCGGCCGGCATCAGGCCGAGCGCGGCAGTGCGCGCCGGGTCGAGCCAGACGCGCATGGAGAAGTCGCGTGCGCCGCGGGTGTAGGTATCGCCCACGCCTTCCACCCGGGCGATGGCGTCCTTGATGTTGGCCGACACATAGTTCGACAGGTACTGCTGGTCGCGCGTGTGCCTGGGCGAGGTGAAGTAGACCACCATCATCAGGTCGGGCGAAGCCTTTTTGACCGCGACGCCCTGGCGCCGCACTTCGTCGGGCAGGTGGGCCTCGGCGATGGCGACGCGGTTCTGCACCAGCGACTGGGCCTGGTCGACATTGGTGCCCGGCTTGAACACCACGCTGATGGTCAGCTTGCCGTCGCCGACGGACTGCGACGACAGGTACAGCATGCCGTCCACGCCGTTGACCTCCTGCTCGATGGGGGCAGCCACGGTATCGGCCAGTTCCTGGGCCGAGGCGCCAGGGTAGACGGTCTTGATCACGACCGTGGGCGGCACGATCTCGGGGAACTCCGAGACCGGCAGCGTGCGGCACGCCAGCGCGCCCACCAGCGTCAGCAGCACCGAGCAGACGATGGCGAAAACCGGCCTGGCAATAAAGAAGCGGGATAATTTCATGGCAGATGCACCGTCCCCGCTCAATTGCCTTGCGGCGCCGTCGTGGCCGCGACGCGCTCGCCCGGCTTGACACGGCTGGCGCCGCCCACGATCACCCGGTCGTCGGCCGCCAGGCCGGCCAGCACCACGCGCCGGTGGCCCACCAGCGCTCCGGTCTCGATGGCGCGCGCCGCGGCTTTGCCTTCGCCGTCCACCACCATCACCAGCTTGCGGTTCTGGTCATGCTGGATCAGCGCATCGGGCACCAGCAGGCGGTCGACGCGCGGGCCGACCGGCACTTTCACCTGGGCGAAGTAGCCCGGCACCAGCAGGCCGTCCGTGTTCGGCACGGACGCGCGCAGGCGGATGGTGCCGGAGCGGTTGCTGCTCTCGCTGTCGACGAAGTCGATGTCGGCCTGGCGCGTCGCCTGCGCGCCCGCCACGCTGACGGTCACTTGCTTGGGCAACGCGCCGTGGCCGCGCAGGCGCTGGTAGTCGGCTTCCGGCAGGTCGACCGTGGCGCGCACGGTGTCGCTGGCCACGATGGTGGCCAGCACGCCGCCTTGCGCGCCGCCGCCGGAAACGTAGTTGCCGACATCGATGCGGTGCTCCGAAATGCGGCCCGTGATCGGCGCCGTAATGGTGGCGTATGCAAGTTCCAGTTCGGCGTTGCGCAGCTCGGCCTTGGCCACCTGCACGGCTGCTTTGGCGCCGTCGTACTCGCCCCGCGCCTGGTCGCGGTCCTCGGCGCTGGCGGCGCCGCTGCCCTGCAGGGCGTTGGTGCGCTCATACTGGCTGTGGGCCAGCCGGTAGCGCGCCTCGGCGGCGGCCAGCGCGGCGCGCGCCCGGTCGCGCATGACCAGGAAGGGACGCTGGTCAATCACGAACAGCGGGGTGCCGGCCTTGACCAGCTGGCCATCCGTGAAGCGGATCGCCGCCAGGTAGCCGGAAACGCGCGAACGCACTTCCACGCGCTGCACCGCCTCGACGCGGCCGGTGTACTGCAAGCTGTCCTGCACCAGCTCCCGCGCCGGCGCGG